>JAQBUJ010000322.1 GCA_027623845.1 Pseudomonadota bacterium | reverse complement strand
GAAATGAAAATTGTCCCGCTTTGTTTGCCAAGCCTTATTTGAACGCTGGCATGACGTCCCGGGCGATGATGTGTAGGCTGTTTTTAACCTGCGTCTCGCTCAACATGCCGCCGGCGTTCAGTTCCGCGGTGATGCCGTCGATGCCCAGAACCTCGCGCCACTCGGTGATCCGCTCGATGAGTTGGGCCGCCGTGCCGAACGCGACCCGGTCCTGCAAAATGTCGTCATAGGACAGCGCCGATAGGGTCGCCGCCGTGCTGGCCCGCACCGCGCTGCCGCCTTTCGGGCTGCCGGAGACGACCAAACGCGCCTGGCGTTCGAAATAGTAGGTGATATTGGCGCGCGGTTCCTCGAAGGCGGCGGCCTCGGTATCGGCGGCATAGACTGGAACCCGGAGATAGATGCTGCCATCGCCGGCATGCCCGGCGCTGCGCCAGGTCTCTCGATAGACGTTGATATTGTCGACCAACGCCCCCAAGCCATCACCCCGAAGGCCAACGAATAAGGGCAGGCCCTGCTCGGCGACGGTTTTGAAGGTACCGGAGGAGGAGGCGGCCATGCGCATCGGCGGATAGGGCTTTTGTACGGGCTGCGGCACCACCAGTGCGTCGGTCACTTGGTAGAATTTTCCGGCAAAGGAAAATTTCTCGCCGGACCAGGCCAGGCGTAGGATTTGCAATCCTTCCTCGAAGCGCTCCTGGCTTTCGGCGTAATCGATATTATAGCTGTTATAGGACCGCACGATGCCTCTGCGACCGATACCAAAGTCAAGACGCCCGCCGCTTAGCTGGTCGACGGTGGCGGCTTCCTCGGCAATTCTGAGTGGGTTGTTCAGCGGCAAAACATACACCGCCAGACCAATGCGCAGGCGCTTGGTGCGGGCCGCCAGCGCCCCGGCGACGACGATCGGCGAGGACAATACCGAGCGGTCCGGCGAAAAATGAAACTCCGACAACCAGGCGCTGTCGATCCCCCAGGCCTCGGCGGCGTCCACCAGTTCAAAGCCTTCGCGAAACGCCTCGGCCTCGGACCCGCCGTCCCGGAACCCGAACTCCATGAATATTCCAAAATGCATGGCCGCAGCCTAGCACCGACAATTCGAGCGGACAAAACGCCGAGTGGTGCGAAACAGCGTCGGGCCGAGCAAATCGCACTGGAGATCAAATCGCCGGTTTTGCCGGTGTTTGATGCGGACCTTCGCCCGATCCCGCACTATGGATAACGCCGCCCGGTGGATAAAGTCGCCTCGTGGTTAAAGTGGCCCCGTGGTTAACGTCACCCTGTAGCAAAAGTCTTAAATGTGCGCCTTCAGCTTTACTTTCACTGCAAGGGGGAACAGGGATGCAGATCGTTGACGCCCAAATTCATCTCTGGGGAACCGGCCTGCCCAGCAATCTCTCACACCGGCAGGTGACGTCCTTTACCCCCGCCGAGGCGATCGGCCTGATGGACGAGGGCGGCGTCGATGCCGCGGTCATCCATCCGCCGGGCTGGGATCCCAGATCGACCGAGATGGCCACCGAAGCGGTGCAAAACTATCCCGGACGGTTCGCCATCCTGGGTTCTCTACCCCTCGACGAAGCCAGTTCCGGTCCCCGGATCGCCACCTGGCGGGACCAGCCCGGCATGCTCGGTCTGCGCTATGTGTTTTTGCATGATCCGGAGAAGCAGCGATTGCATGATGGCGAACTTGAGTGGCTTTGGACCGCCGCCGAGGAGGCCGGTGTGCCGGTCTCCTGTCTGGCGACGGATTCACTAGCGGTCTTGGGCGAGGTGGCCCGGCGGCATCCGGGGCTGCGCCTGACTATTGACCATCTCGGCGGCAGGGGCGGCATGACCACCCTGAAGGATGCCGCGGCAATGACCCATATTCCTGATCTGCTGGCCTTGGCGAAGCTGCCCAATGTCGCGGTCAAGGCGACCGGCGCGCCGGGCTATTCCAGTGAGCCCTATCCGTTCCCGGCGATGCACACCTATCTTCGACAAATCTTCGACGCCTTTGGACCGAAGCGGATGTTCTGGGGCACTGATATCACCAAGATGCCCTGCTCGTGGCGCGAATGCGTTGGGATGTTTACCGAGGAACTGCCCTGGTTGAACGCCGAGGACAAACGGCTGATCATGGGGCAGGCGATCTGCGATTGGTGGGGTTGGGACCGCGCCGTCTAACCAAAACCGAAGAGGTTTTCAAATGAGCCAGGTGCGCAAACTGAACCGGGATAATAAACCCGTCGCCGTGGTCGTCGGCGCCACCTCCAAGTGGCAGTCGGATGGCCGCAATACCAAGTTGGCGCACGGTCAGGCGCTGGATGACAGCGCGCTGCCGGTTGGTGCGCGCTGGGGGATCGGCGGCGCTATTGCCCAGAAATTCGCCCAGGAGGGGTTGTTCACCGTGCTGACCACGCGGGTCGCGGCCAATGCCTCGGGCCTGGCAGAGGCGATCCAGGCGCAGGGCGGCGCGTGCATGATCGTCGAGCTGAATCTGGTCTCGGCTGACTCGATCGCCGCGGCCTTCGCCAACATCCGCGATGCCGCCGGCGATCCGGACGTGTTGATCTACAACGCCGGTTATCTGGAAGGCCGCGATCTTCCGCCGGAAAAGGAACTGCTGGAGCATATCCCGGTCGAGATGTTCGATACCGCCCAGCACATTTCCAGTCGCGGGCCGTTCCTGGTGGCCAAGGAAGTGTTGCCGGCGATGCGCAAGAAAGGCGCCGGGTCGTTCCTGTTCTCCAACAATTCCAAATCGCTGCGCGGGACCAAGCGCAATACCGGCGAGTCGCTGTACTATCCTCGGGTGATGATGCGCACCCTGGCCCAGGTGCTGACCGAGGAATATTCCGAACATGGCGTGCATGTGGCCAATGTGGTGATCGACGGCACCATCGACTCGCCGGGAACCCGGGCCTTGCCGAAGGCTCAGGCGAGGCCCGATATCGTGATGAACCCGGTCAAGATCGCCGAGGCGTTCTATTATTTGCATACCCAGGACCGGTCGTGTTGGACCCATGAGCTTCAACTGACGCCGTTCGTGACCAAGCCGAGTTTTTGATCCGGCTGCTTGACCCGGCGGCTTGATCAGGCCGGGCTAGACGCCGGGGGTTACAACGCCGTATCGCCCTTCAGCAGGCGCTGGGCGATGGTGCGGCGCAGGATTTCGTTGGTGCCATCGGCGACATTGACGGCGCGCAGCGCATGCCAGGCCTCTGTCAGGTTCATTTCGTTGGTGAAGCCCATGGCGCCATGCACCTGCATGGCCCGATCGACAGCGCGCACGCCGATCTCGACCGAATAGGCCTTGGCCATCGACAGTTCCTTGATCGCCAACCCGCCCTGATCGAGCAGCCGGGCGGCGTTTAACCCCATCAGATGGGCGCCATGCAGCTCCATCGCTGATTCGGCGAGTGGGAAGCTGACGCCTTGATGTTCGGCGATCGGCTTGCCAAAGGCCTCGCGCGTCTTGGCATGCTCAAGCGCCATCTCAAGCGCCCAGCGCCCAGCGGCCATAGCCGACCGCCCGCGCGGCGTTGTATATCCGGCCGATGGAAACCCCATGCAGCGCGGTCTGAAAGCCTTGGTGCAACGTGCCGACAAGCTGCCAGGGCTGAACCGAAATATCCTCCAGGCGGAGTTCCGCCTCGTCGCCGCCGATGCTGCCGAACATCCGGATAATCCGCTCGACATGAAATCCCGGCGCGTCGGTTGGCACCAAAAAGGCGCTGATGCCGCTTTGCTGGGCGGTTCCAGCTTGCGGATCGTCGGTGGAGTCGGTGCGGGCGAAGATAATGCAGTAATCGGCGACCGGTGAATTGGTGGTCCAGATCTTCCGACCGCTGATGCGCCAACCCGCGCCATCGATGACCGCCCGGGTTTGCAGCCGCGCCGCGTCCGAGCCGGCGCCGGGTTCGGACAGGCCAAAGCACATGGATTTTTCACCGGCCATCATAGGCTCGAGGATTTCGTCCCCGGCGCGCGGCGTCACCGCCTCCAGAACCCGGCTCGGACCAAACGCCCAATGGCTGATGGCGTAGAGCATCAGCCAGTTAGCCGGGCCGCAGGTGCGAAACAGTTCCTCCCAACAGGCGTAGTAGGCCAGCATGCCCAGGCCAGCGCCGCCCAATGATTCGGGTACGCACATGGCATAGAAACCGGCCTTGGCGGCGGCCATGCGAACCTCGCGCACCAGCGTCAGCGCTTCATCGCCGAGACGGCCATCCTCGCGGTATAGCGGCGCGGGTTCTCGAACAGATCCCGGTGCGCCGCATGACGTGGCAGCACTTCGGCGCGGGCAAACTCGACCAGCCCGTTGCGCACGGCTTCGATGTCCTCGGGCAAGGGGATTGCGATCGCGGTCATCTCTGACTCCTGAGGGTGAAGGCCGGGTTGACCCGGCGGCCGAGCACCGGACGAAGGGGGTATGTAATGGAAATCGACGCGACCGTTAGCTACACGACCAACAATTCCAAACACAAAACCACTCCCACGAACGTCATCAAACCGACAAACGCCCACATCTGCTCGGCCATCAGGGCCATCCCTTGCAGCACATCTGCCCGAGACCCGGTCATTTTTAATTGAGCGTCCGATTCCCCGTCTGATTTGTGTTTCAAATCCAGCTTGCCCATAACCTTGTCGAGGGTGCCATCAGCCTCATCTACATTGATTTCTCGGGCGATTTCCTTGTAGCGCTCACTTCGAAATTTATCAGGTCTAATCTTCCTTGATCATGTCCATTTGAGCATATTCAGATGGCAAGGCTTAAGGGCACCTCGAAGAATCGACCATTTGTCGGAGGATGATGTCTTGAACGCGGCTTTCGCCGGCTCC
>JAQBUJ010000321.1 GCA_027623845.1 Pseudomonadota bacterium | reverse complement strand
AATTGGGTTGCCATGTCACCCTCGCCGCCACTGGCGCTGAGGCGGTCAGGTTTGCCAAGGAAGAGGCGTTCTCGCTGATCCTGATGGATTTTTTCCTTCCTGATCTGAGTGGGTTGGAGGCGGTGGCGATCATTCGGGCACAAACCGAGGTCGCAGCGTCCCGACATGCGCCTGTTGTCGCGCTCACCGCCAGCGACCGGCCAGACGATCATCGGGCCTGTCTTGATGCCGGCATGAATGACTATATCCTCAAGCCGATTGATAGTGAGGCGCTGCGCCATTTATTGGTGAAGTGGGGCGTTCTGGGATCAAATAGCCGCGAGCATATGCCCTCGGACCCGCCGCCGCCGATCGGCGATTTTGATCCACGTCGGATCACGGAATTACGTGAGATCCTGGACGCCGAGGCGTTCACGGCGCTGATCATCCAGGCGTTCTCCAGCCTCCAGGAGCATCTTGAGGCGATCGAGTTGGATCTGGACCAGCCGCAGTCCGAGCGTCGAGCGCTGCATCGTATCGTATCATTGTCCTACGACCTCGGTTTCGTGGGTTTGGGCCGCGGGACCCGCACGCATGAAGAGGCGCTGGCACTCGGACAGCGGCTTGATAAGGGGGCCCGTGAGGCGTTCTGGTTGCTGGGAGGGATGTCCTGTCCCAGTTAAAGTCGTTGCAGGCGATTCATGTCTAACAGCGGGAAATTGAGGTAGATGGCGCCCGGTAAATATAAAATCCTGTTGCTGGAGGATGACCCGGTCAGAGCGCTGATTTTCGAGTCCGTGGTGAAACGGGGGATCGGCGCGTTGATGACCTGTCCGGACGTTACCACGGCGCTTCGGCATCTGCGGGGGCGGAAATTCGACCTTTGCGTCGTCGACCTCGGTGTCTATCTGACAGGGGATGAATATGACGACCGCGGCGGCATTGATTTTGTCGCCACCGCGCGCGCCGAAATTACGCGGACCGTCCCGATGATCATTGTCACCAGCGTTCGTGATCCAGCGGTGTTAATTCCCTGCTTCGAGGCTGGGGCCGATGACTATGTGGTCAAGGACGAGACCATGGACGTGACCTTCAAGCGGATCAAATCCTGGCTCGACGGGGTGCCCTACGCAGCGACGTTTTTGGAACAACAACGACGCGAGGTGCTTTACGCGCTTCGGGCGAGGGAAGCAGCGCAACAAGATGGAGAGCTGCTGTAAAATGCGATCGGTTTAGTCGGCTCTAATAGCCGCGCTCCCAGTCGATGACATTCTCCAGTGGCTCGCCGGCGATGTAGCGGCGCAGGTTCTCGACAAATAACCCATTACCGCCGTGGCTGTTGATGTCGGCGGCGGCGGAAATGTGCGGGGTGATCAGCACTCGGTTGTCGGCCCAAAGGCGTGGGTCCGGCGGTCGGTCGAACTCTCCGACATAGACGTCAAGCACCGCGCCACGCAGCTTGTTGGCCGCCAGCGCCGCGATCAGTGCCTCCTCGTCGATAATCTCACCCCGGGCGATGTTCAGGACCACCGCCCCCTGCTTCATCGCGGCGAAAGCATCGACGCTGATTAGTTTCTCGGTCTCCGGCGTCCATTGGCAGCACACCGCGACATAGTCGCTTTCTCCCAGCAGGTCGTAGAGGCCGTCGGCGCCGCGTATTTCGGTGAACCCGTCGCTCGGCGGCGCGGCGTTGCGCCTGGTGCCGACCACCCGCATCCCCACCGCCGCACAAAGTCGCCCGACCTCGCGCCCGATGCCGCCGGCGCCGACCACGCACACGGTCTTGCCGGCAAGCTGCATCGGCTTGTAGGCCGGCGCGTTCATCGCTTGCGCCGCCCGCTCGGTTTCGGCCACGTTCAGGCCCTTGGCGAAATGCAGGATGCCGGCCAGCGTATACTCGGCGATCGGCAGGTTATGGGCATAGCCGCGCGACGAGGTGACCACCACCTCGGTGTTCCACAAATCGCCGCGCAACATGTTCGAGGTGCCCGCCGGCCTTTGATGCACCCATTTAAGCTTCGGCGCCCGGGTGCGCAGATCAAGCGGGAAGGGGAAGCCGACCACGACGATCTCCGCCGCCGCCAGCAACGCATCGCGCTCGTCCCGCGTGCCCTTGCCGTTCGAACCCTTGGCGACGTAGCGGTTGGAGGTAAACGCCGGCCAGGTGTCGCGAATCTCGCCATCGAACCAGCCCGGCGCCAGGGTAAGCGACGCGGTGGGGTCGGTGGTCTGAATCTGCGCCTGGATCGTCTGAGGTAACGGGGTAAGGGAGAGGATGTTGAGGGTCACCCACCCGGCTCCCAGGCCAGCGGCGCCACGACATTGATGTCGCTGACCACGTCGATCACTACCGGCCGGTCCGCCTGCAGCGCCAATTGGAAGGCCTCGGCGATATCTCCGGGCCGCTCAACCCGGATGCCGAGCGCGCCCAGATCTTCGGCGATCTTGGCGAAGTTGGTTTCGTTCTGCACCCACATCTCGTTCGACTTCTCGGTCGGCTTGCCGTCATACAGCCGGATCATGCCGTTCAGGGCCTGGTTGCCGGAGTGGTTGTTGTTGATCACGGTGATCGTGTTGACGCCGCTGCGCACGGCGGTCTCGATCTCGCTCATGTGGTACCAGAAGCCGAGGTCGCCGGTGAAGCAGACCACCGGGCGGTCCGGGGCGCCGCATTTGGCGCCGATCGCCGCCGGGAAGGCCCAGCCGAGATGGCCGGCGCTGCGGATATAGCTTTGGCCTGGATGGCGCTGCTCGAACATGCCGCCCATCCACATCCCCGAATGCCCGGTATCGACGACCACGATGGCGTCCTCGGGCATCGCCTCGGACAGCTCGTGAACGATCCGCGCCGGATGAACCGGCGTAGCGTCGGAGCGGTAGAGGTCGGCGAAATCGTCTTTATAGGACTGCCGGATCTGCTGCACCTTGGCGATCCAGTTGGCCCGGCTGGCCGGCGCCGGCGTGTTCAGCTCGGCCATCCGCTCCAGCGTTACCTTGGCGTCACCGATGACCGAGACATCGTTCGGGTAGTTGCGACCGGTTACGCCCGGGTCGAGGTCGATCTGCACGGTCGCCGTGCCCTCGGCCGGAATGGTCCAGAAATGCGTGGTCATGCCGCCGGCCCGTGTGCCGATGAAGATGACGAGATCGGCATCGGCGACGACCTGGTTGGCGGAGCGGCGTGAATAGGTGCCGACGACGCCGACCGAGAGCGGATTGCTCTCCAGGATCGCATCCTTGGCGGTCAGCGAAGTGGCGACCGGGATCTGCATTGACTCGGCAAGGCGCACCAGGGCCTCGCTGGCGCCGGAGGCGCGCACGCCGCCACCGGCAACGATCACCGGACGCTCGGCCTTGGAGATCCTGTCGGCGGCTTCGCGCACCCGGTCGGGATCGGGCTGTGGGCGGTCCGGCGGCACCTGGCCGTAGCGCGGCTCGGTGATGCCGTCATAGTCGATCTCGGCCCCCTCGATCGCCTGGCCGGTATTGCCGGCGAGCTGTAGATGCACCGGACCGGGGCTGCCGGTGGTGGCCATCCGAAAGGCCTGGCGCAGCATATCCGGCAGACGGTTCGGGTCATCGACGGCGGCGTTCATCTTGGTATAGGGCGCAAAAGCCGGTAGGTCGTCGACCTCCTGATAAGCCCAGCGATCTCGATGATTGGCCTCGCGCCCGCCGGTTAAGGCGATCAGCGGCGCCTTGGCGAGATGCGCGTCGCGGATACCGGCGCAGATGTTCAGGGCGCCGACGATCTGCCCCATGCAGATCCCCGGTCGACCGGTGGCGCGGGCGTAGCCATCGGCCATATAGACGGCGCCAGCCTCGGTATGGGCGTGGATGCGTTTGATCTCGGTACGCTTCTCCAGTTCCATCAACATCCGGCGCAGCACCGCCGGCAAATAGAAGACGTGGGTAACGCCATAGCTTTTGAACATGTCGGCCATGGTGGCCGCGACGGTCTGTTTCGCCATGTCTCGGATCTCCCTGGAGCGCTATTTTCCGGAGACTAGTCAGGCGCGCGTGCGCTGTCGATGCCGGGCGTGGAAATATCAAAGGGCGGGTGAGGGGTGGGCGAAATGGCGGCTGCAAAACGGACTTCTTTCCGCCGTTCCAAAATCATGAAATGCTCAGGCGAGTGCAACCCTGGGCGCCCTGAGATGCAACCTGCTGATACCGTTTGCCAATGGACCGAGCATCGTGACGCCGGCGGCGCGTTGGCGGCGCTGGAACTTTTATATGAGCGCGAAATCGCCCGGCTGCTGGAGGGGTTCGCCGACTATCAGGCCGGGCGGCTCAAGACCCGCGTGCGCGCGGTTTATCCGGCGGTGCGTCTTCGGGTAAGCGAGGGCGATGTGAATGATGTGCCGACGATGGCCGCCGGCTTTGGTTTTGCTGATCAACCCGGTGTCTATCAGGGCACGTTCACCAGGCTCGGATTGTTCCACCATCATCTGGCCATCCAGTTCGCGTACCTGCTGCGCAATCAAGACGGCCCAATTGAGGTGGGGTTGAGCGAAATCCCTATCCCACTGCCTTTCGCCTTTGCCGGCGGCATGGTCGTTGGGGACGGATTCGATGCCGCTGCGATGACTCAATTACGCCAGTTCTTCGATATGCCGTCTCTGGCGTTGATGGATGATCGGATCGTCAATGGCGAGCATGCGGACGAACCCGACGGCCTGATGCCCCTGGCGCTGTTCACCGCGCCGCGGGTCGACTATTCGCTGCAACGGCTGAACCATTATTGCGGCACCCGGCCTGAGGATTTTCAGAATTTTGTGCTGTTCACCAACTATACCCCGACTCTCCGCGGACCCGAAAAAGGCTGGTATTTTCGCTGAAGAGGGA
>JAQBUJ010000320.1 GCA_027623845.1 Pseudomonadota bacterium | reverse complement strand
GAGTGTAGCGCCGTGGCTTCCGTCGATTTCCAAGGACCCGATCCGCGAGCCAATCCAGCGGATGCCTACGAACTCTTTGGCATCCAGATGCCAAAGGTGCGGATGATTAGCCTCGTGATAGGGCTGGGGGTGGCCATCGTCCTACCGTTCATGGTGACGAATTTCGCCGTGTTCCAGATGACTCAGGTGTTGGTCTATGCGATCGCCGTGCTCGGGCTGAACCTGCTGACCGGCTATAACGGCCAGTTCTCGCTTGGCCACAGTGCATTTTATGCGCTTGGCGCCTATACCACTGCAATTCTAATCGACCGCTACGAAGTCGCGTATTATTGGACGATCATACCCGCAGGCGTAATCTGCTTCGTCGCTGGGTTCCTGTTCGGGTTGCCGGCACTCCGCCTTGATGGGTTGTATCTGGCCTTGGCGACTTTCGCTTTGGCGGTGGCGACGCCGCAGCTGCTGAAATATGAACATTTCGAGGACTTCACCGGCGGTGTGCAAGGGATTGATGTTTTCAAGCCGGACTCTCCGATCGAATGGCTTAGCAAAGATCAGTTTTTCTATTTCTTTACTCTGATTTGCACCGTGGTGTTGATCGTTACGGCTTGGAACCTGGTGCGGGGGCGTACTGGTCGCGCGATGATTGCGATCCGAGATAACCCGATCGCAGCCAAGACCATGGGCATCAACACCTCACTCTATAAGTCGGTGACATTTGGCGTCAGCGGGTTCTATACCGGCATCGCGGGCGCACTAGCCGCCATCATTACCGAATACGTAGCGCCGGATAGTTTCACCTTTTTCTTGTCGGTTTGGCTCCTGGTGGGGATGGTCGTGGGCGGTCTCGCCTCAATTCCGGCGGCGATCGCTGGTGGCGTGCTGATACTCTACTTGCCCAACATGTCGGAAGAAGTGATTGCCCTATTCTTCGGTGATGATCCTAGTGCGAAGGCGCTGGTCGGCGTTGCCTTCGGATTGTTCCTTATCTTCACGGTATATGTCGTTCCGAACGGGCTGGCGGGGCTGGTGCGGCAGTTCATTGTGAAACTCGCTCGCAGACCGGGAGCGTAGACAACCTGGCGAATAGACGATCCGGCCAATAGACTCCGGGCAAGAGATAAACAATACTTTGAGCAGAGTCCTTTCAACGGACCAACAGGGAGATGAAAATGAAAACCACGCATCTTTTGACCACGGTGGCGGCAGCTACCCTGGCGCTTGGGATCGGGGCCGCCACGGCGGAGAACGCGCCGGGCGTGACCGACACCGAAATCAAGATCGGCAACACCAACCCGTATAGCGGCCCGGCTTCGTCCTACGGCACGATCGGCAAGTCGATCGGCGCCTGCTGGAAATACGTCAATGCCAAAGGCGGTATCAACGGCCGCAAGATCAATTGGATCTCCTACGACGACGGCTATAGCCCGCCGAAGACCAAGGAGCAGATCCGCAAGCTGGTCGAGAGCGATGGGGTCGCCTTCACTTTCCAGACCCTGGGCACGCCGACTAATTCGGCGGTCCACGCATATATGAACAAGAAGAAGGTTCCGCACCTCTTCGTCGCCACCGGCGCCACCAAGTGGGGGCAGCCGAAGAAGTTCCCCTGGACCATGGGCTGGCAGCCGAACTACCAAACCGTTGGCGCGATTTTCGGCAACTACATCCTGCAAAACAATCCGACCTCTAAGGTCGCCATTCTCAATCAGAACGACGATTACGGTAAGGACTACGTCATCGGCATGAAGCGCGCGATGGGCGACAAGTTCGACAAGATGGTCGTCAAGCGTGAGAGCTATGAGGCTACCGATCCGACCATCGACAGCCAAATCGTCAGCTTGGCGAATAGCGGCGCCGATGTGTTCGTGAACATCTCGATCCCGAAATTCGCTGCCCAGGCGATCAAGAAGATGGCGGCGATCGGTTGGAAGCCTGTTCACCTGTTGAACGACGTCGCGGCTTCGATCAAGTCGACCTACACGCCGGCCGGGCTGGAAAATTCCAAGGGCATAATCTCGGTCGATTTCTACAAAGATCCGAACGATCCGGAATGGGCGAACGACTCAGATACGCTGGCCTGGAAAAAGTTCATGAAGGACTTTTATCCCGATGGCGACATCGCCAACAAGTTCAACGCCTATGGCTGGGCGGTCTGTCACACGATGCAAGCGGTACTAATGCAGGCCGGTAACGACCTGTCCCGCGAAAACATCATGAAACAGGCGGCGAACTTGAAGGAAGTGCCAATTCCGATGCTGCTGCCGGGCATGTTCGTCGACACCAGCCCGACGGATTTCTATCCGCTTGAGCAGATGCAGATGACCAAGTTCGATGGCACGCAGAGTGTCCGTCTCGGTCCGCTGATCAGCGCCGAGACCGAATAAGCCTGTTCATTAAAATACCACTTCAAGGGCTGTCGGAGATCTCCGGCAGCCCTTTTCTTTTGCCGCGTCACCGGCTTCTACCGGCGTACCCTCGACGCTGTTAAATTTGAGCGAGCCTTGTCACTCTGGCCTCAAACTCAATATGATTGAGGGTGGCAGATGGTTGAGGTTTCATCGTTCCGCGATTCCGACACAATCGATAGCGCTCTAAAAGTTCGAAGCCTTCATTCCGATAGACTGCAAGAGAGGTTGACCATGGCGCGTTCTCCGCTTCCCTCGGCCAATTGGCATTACCCGACCCAGGTCCGTTTCGGTATCGGCCGAATTACCGAGCTTGTGGATTGTTGTGCGGAGTTGGGCATCCAACGGCCGCTGGTGGTGACCGATCCCGGCCTGGCCCGCTTATCGATGATCAATCGTATCGTGACATCGTTGCGTGACACCGGGATGGCGGCGGCCCTGTATTCGGGTGTTCGAGGCAATCCGATTGGCCAGAACGTGCTCGATGGCGTGGATGCGTTTCGTGACGGCGGGCATGACGGCGTGATCGCCGTCGGCGGCGGTTCAGCGATGGATGCCGGCAAGGTGATCGCCATGTATCAGGGACAATCCAAGCCATTGTTCGACCTGGCGGTTCATGCCGAGGGTGGCGCAGGCATGGATGTCTCGACCATCGTGCCGATCATCGCCGTGCCGACCACCGCCGGCACCGGCTCGGAGACCGGTCGCGGCGGACTGATCACCGAGGAAACGACCAACACCAAGCGGATTTTTGCTCATCCCTTGATGATGCCCGATATCGTCATCGAAGACCCGACCCTGTGCACCGGATTACCAAGCGACCTTACCGCCTGGACCGGGATCGACGCCTTGGCGCATTGCTTTGA
This sequence comes from Pseudomonadota bacterium, assembly GCA_027623845.1. GTDB lineage: Bacteria > Pseudomonadota > Alphaproteobacteria > Thalassobaculales > Thalassobaculaceae > JADHLJ01. The sequence goes on along the minus strand of JAQBUJ010000320.1, from coordinate 1,580 downwards.
GGCCTTGTGCGCGCCCGGCGCTCATCCGATGGCCGACGGCATCGCCATCGAGGGTATGCGCTTGGTCAAGGAGTTCCTGCCCAAGGCGGTCGCCGATGGTGAGGATCTGGAAGCGCGTGGCTATATGTTGGCGGCGGCGTCCATGGGTTCAACCGCGTTTCAGAAGGGGCTCGGGGCGATCCATTCACTCAGCCACACCATTGGCGCGCTCTACGACACCCACCATGGTTTGACCAACGCGGTCTATTTTCCCTATGTCATGGATTTTAACCGGGCGGCAATTGAACCGAAGATGGACCGGCTTTCGGCGTATCTCGGCCTCAAGACCCCCGGCTATACCGGGGTGCTCGACTGGGTGTTGGAGACGCGCTCGTTTTATGAGATCCCGCATACGGTCGCCGAGATGGATATCGATGATTCCGACACTGATCGGATTGCCGTGATGTCGGCGGCCGATCCGACCGCGCCAACCAACCCGGTAACCTTGGATGTTGACGGCGCCCGGCGGATTTTTTTGGCGTCGCTGGAAGGCAGGATTGGTTAACGATAAGGGGCGCCAAGGTCCGATCAATTCCGGTGAACCTCGTCCCGACACCTAAGGGGGCCGCCGATGACCATTTTAATCGATACCCGAGACGACTTCACGCTCGATGCCTATGCCCGCGCCGCCTGGGCCGGCGAGGATGTAGTGTTCAGCACTGGCGCCATGACCCGGATGAGGGACGCTCGGGCGGCCTTCTTGCGCTTGCTCGACGAAGATCCGGAGGTGGTGATCTATGGGGTGACCTCGGGCTATGGCCAGCGCGCTAATCTACGTTTCACACCAGAGGAGCGCCGGGCCCATGCGGCCCGACCACCACAGGCGGCGGCGTCGGCCTTTGGCGAACCGCTGGCGAACCGGGTTACCCGCGGCATTGTGTTCGCCCGGCTGGCGAATTTCGTCGAGGGTCATGCGGCCCTGTCGCCGGACCTGGCCCAGGCGGTCGCCGCGATGCTTAGCGCCCCGCAGGTTCCAACCATTTCACGCGAAGGGCATGGCGGCGCCGGCGAGATATTGGCGCTTTCACAATTGTTCCTGCCGGTAGCCGAGCGGGTTGAATTGCGGGAAAAGGACACGCTGTCGTTGATCAATGGATCACCCTGCGCGGCGGCGGTGCTGGCCGATGCGGCGCTGTCATCGCGTCGGCGGATCCGGCTGGCGACAGAAGTCCTGGCCTTGTCGGCGGAGGCGTTTCTCGCTCCCTTCGACCATTATGACGATGCTCTGGACGGGCTCTGGGGGGATCCCGAGGAGAGCGAAGCGTTGGCCGATTTTCGGGCCCTTCTGGCCGGCGGTTCGGCGCAACGCCGGCCCTATCAGGCGCCGGTGAGCTTTCGCATTGTGCCTCGGTTACTGGGCCGGGCGATCCGGGCGGTAAAGGCGGCCGAGGAGATGGCCGGGCGCTCGCTTCGATCGATCACCGACAACCCGGTTTTCCTGATGCCTGACGATGCCCATCCGCGCGGTCGGGCGCTTATACCACCTTCCATTGATCAGAACCCATGTGCCCAATCCCGGGTTCCGATGGACATTATGGTCC
>JAQBUJ010000319.1 GCA_027623845.1 Pseudomonadota bacterium | reverse complement strand
TCGGGCCTGGCCGGGTTGATGGTGGCGCCGGGCGGTATTCACCCTGTCATTGCCTTCGTGGCACTGCTCTGTATCGCGGTTGGCGCGGGCGCGTCGGGCGCCATCAACATGTGGTACGAGCACGATATCGACGCACTCATGAGCCGCACCAGGCATCGCCCGATCCCGCAAGGCCGGATCGACCCGGCAACCGCGCTGGGCTTCGGCGTCACCCTCGCGGTGGGCTCGGTCGTGGCGATGGGTCTGGTGGTCAATTATGCAGCCGCCGGCGTTCTGGCACTGACCATAGCGTTTTACGTCTTCGTCTACACCATGTGGCTGAAGCGCCGGACGCCGCAGAACATCGTCATCGGCGGCGCCGCCGGGGCGCTACCGCCGATCATCGGTTGGGCGGCGGTTACCGGAACGGTTACCCTGGAATCGATCGCGCTGTTCGCCATTATTTTCATCTGGACGCCGCCGCATTTCTGGGCGTTGTCGTTGTATCGCAGTGACGACTATCGGGCCGCTGGCGTGCCAATGCTGCCGGTGGTCGCAGGCCGGCGCGAAACGCAGAAGCAAATCCTCATCTACAGCCTGGTCCTGGCTCCTTTGGGCTTGGCGCCCTGCGCGCTGGGGACGGTTGGCCTGCTATACGGGGCGGTCGCTGGGGTCCTCGGCGCGGTCTTCGTGTTTGGCGCCTGGCGGGTTTGGCGCGAGGCATCGGACAGGCGCTGCAAACAGCTGTTCGGGTATTCGATCCTGTATCTCTTCCTCATCTTCCTCGCGTTGATTGTCGACCGGGCGGTTGGCATGGCGAGCCCCTCTTGGATTGGGTTATGAGCGCGATGAGTGAGCCGGAGAACCAAGCCGAACCAATCCGCGGCGCCGATATGCTTCGCGCCAAGCGGGGGCGGAATCTCGCCATGCTTGGCGCAATCTTCGCCTGTAGTGCGTTATTCTATCTGATCACCATTCTCAGAATGTTCTGATGATGACCGACGGGACCCAGATATCAGGCAAAGCCGGCAAGAACCGCAATACCAAGACATTGGCGGTGCTGGCGGTGCTGATTGCCGGTATGGGCGGTCTCACCTATGCGTCGGTCCCGTTGTATCAACTGTTCTGTCAGGTCACCGGTTATGGCGGCACCACACAGGTCGCGGCCCAGGTTTCCGAGACGGTGATCGACCGGGTTGTGAAGGTCCAATTCGACGGCACGGTAAACCCGGCTCTGGATTGGTCGTTCAAACCGGCCCAACGTTCAATCCGTTTGAACGTCGGCGAAAACGGTTTGGCTTTCTTTCGGGCGCGAAACAACAGTGATGAAACCATTGTCGGGACGGCGAGCTTCAACGTGACGCCCGATAAGGTGGGCTTGTATTTCAACAAGGTCGAATGTTTCTGTTTCACCGAGCAGGTGTTGAAGCCGGGCCAAGAGGTCGACATGCCGGTAAGCTTTTTCATCGACCCGGAAATAGCCGATGATCCCAACTTGGATGATGTGACGACGATAACCTTGTCGTACACATTCTTCCGGGCGGAAGATCAGTCGGCAGGAGAGATCGTCGCGCAGGCGAACACGGGTGAGCCGGCCGGCGATGTTGCCGGTGGCGTCATCACGGTGGACCGGGCGACAAATTGAGGTATTGTTTGGGGGGTCGCCGAGGCGACCGTTGAAGGAAAGAGGAAGCTATGAGCGGCGGACACACTCACTCCTATCATCTCGTGGAGCCAAGCCCCTGGCCGGCGGTTGGCGCCATGGCGGCCTTCATTCTGGCCATCGGCGGAATCATGTTCATGCATGAAATGCCCTTCGGTGGTCCGATCGCGATCGCCGGATTTCTGCTGATCCTGTTCACCATGTTCATGTGGTGGCGTGATGTGATCAAGGAAGCCGAGTATCAGGGCCATCACACACCGATCGTCCAGATTGGCATGCGCTATGGGATGATCCTGTTTATCGCCTCGGAGGTGATGTTCTTCCTGGCGTTTTTCTGGGCGTTCTTCGACGCCTCGCTTTATCCCGATACCGGGGTCTGGCCACCCGCCGATGTTGAGCCGTTCGCGGCATTCGACATCCCGCTGATCAACACGATGATCCTGCTGTTGTCGGGTTGCACGGTGACCTGGGCGCACGCAGCGCTGCTCAAGGGCGACCGGAAAAACCTGATCAGAGGCCTGGGCATCACCATCATTCTCGGCGCTGCTTTCACCGCGCTGCAGGCCTATGAGTATCAGCACGCCTCGTTTGGCTTCACCGACGGTATCTACTCATCGACCTTCTATATGGCGACGGGTTTCCATGGCTTTCATGTGATCGTCGGCACCTGCTTTCTGACCGTTTGCTGGTTTCGGGCGCGGGCTGGACATTTCACGTCCGAGCATCACTTCGGCTTCGAGGCGGCGGCTTGGTACTGGCATTTCGTCGATGTCGTGTGGTTGTTCCTGTTCATCTGCGTTTACTGGTGGGGTGGACGCTAGCAGTCTGACCGAGACGGATCGGTTCCGATCCGTCTCGGTCGCACCGCTGGGCGAGGCAAGATGAGGAGCCGGATGGGTCCGGCTCCGCTGCGGTGAGCCACCACCCCCAATTGTCGCCATTCTCGACCGGACTGTCCTGCCGTTGCCCACGCTGTGGTCAAGGGGCCTTGTTCCAGGGCTATTTGACGGTTCGCGAGACCTGCCAGGCTTGCGGTTTGGACCTGTCCAAAGAAGACAGCGGCGACGGTCCGGCAGTTTTCATTATCTTTATCCTCGGCGCCACGGTAGTACCGCTCGCGTTATGGGCCGAGGCCCGCCTGGAACCCCCGTTATGGCTTCATGCCATCGTGTGGTCGGTGGTCATCCTGGGTGGTACCTTGGCGCTCTTGCGCCCCTTCAAGGCGACAATGGTCGCTCTGCAATACCGCCACCGACCTCCCGGACAATAGCGCCGGACAAGGCCAGTGGGACGAAAGGACCCCGTTACCCATGCCCGCACGGCGCCGTTTCCGCCCAACCCTTTGGCCAACTCTGTTCACCGTTCCGGCATTATTGGTGCTGATCGGTCTGGGGACCTGGCAGGTCGATCGGCTGCAATGGAAATCCCATCTGATCGGGACCTTTGACGCCCGTATGGCGGAAGCCCCGGTGCCACCGCCGGTGGCGATTGAAGATATGGAGAAATGGCGGTTCCGCCGGGTCGAACTGCAGGGCGTGTTTCAGCACGCTAAGGAAGTTCTGCTGACCGGGCGTACTTTTGAAGGCAGCGCCGGCTTCCACGTCCTCCCCCCCCTATTGCTGAATGACGATCGGATCGTCATCGTCAATCGCGGCTGGGTGCCGGAGAAACTCCGCGGCCGCGACAGCCGGCCGGAGACTCTGCCCCAGGGCCTGCAAACGGTCCAGGGCATCGTGCGCCAGGATAAACGTCGCGGGACCTTCGTGCCGGATAATGAGCCGCAAAACGAGGTGTGGCTCTATGTCGATACCGAGCAGATGGCCAACCACCGGGAAATCTATCCGGTCGCGCCCTACTATGTGGATGCGGTCCGCCAACCCGGCCCCTATGTCCTGCCGATCGGCGCCAGCACCACGGTCGCCGTGCGCAACGAGCATCTGCAATATGCCGCGACCTGGTATCTCCTGGCTGCGACGTTGTTGGTGATCTACGTGATCTATCACTATCGCCCCGAGGACGAGCTGGCCGGCGGCAGCGACGGAGGAGCGGGCCGGGCATGAGCGCTGAACCCGTGCCGTTACCCTATCAAGCCCTGCATGAGCGGTTCCGCCGGATTGCCGCGCTTGATGACGCGCTATCGGTTCTGTCTTGGGATCGCCAGACGATCATGCCGTCGGGCGGCGGCGCGGCGCGGGCCGAGCAGATCGCCACCCTCCAGGTTCTCAGACACGAGGCGATGACCGCCGACGATATGGCGGATCTGATCGACGCTGCGGCGGCGGAGGCCTTGGATGACTGGCGGGCGGCGAACCTCCGCGAAATCCGCCGCGCCCACAGCCATGCGACGGCCTTGTCCGGTGAGCTGGTCGACGCCCAGTCCCGCGCCGCGGCGGCTTGCGAGACGGTTTGGCTGACCGCCCGTCCGGCTAATGATTTCGCCTGCCTTGTCGAACCGCTGGACGCCCTGCTCGCGCTGACCCGCGAGGTGGCGGCGGCCAAGGCCGAGGCGCTTGGTAAATCCGCCTATGATGCGCTGCTCGATCAATATGAGCCGGACGGCTCGGCTGAACGAATAGACACGCTGTTCGGGCGGCTGGAGCCGGCGCTGCAAAGCCTGCTGCCGGAAGTACTGGAGCACCAGGCGCGCAGCGGTTTTGAAACGCCGTCGACCGAGATTCCCGTCGACCGGCAACGGGCGCTTGGCTTGCAGGTGATGCAGACTCTCGGTTTTGAGTTCGAGCATGGTCGCCTGGATATCAGCGCCCACCCGTTCTCCGGCGGCGTGCCGGACGATGTCCGGATTACCACCCGTTATGACACCACCGATTGGGCCGGCAGTCTGATGGGCGTGATTCATGAGACCGGGCATGCGTTGTATGAGCGCGGCCTGCCGAAGGCCTGGCGCGGCCAGCCGGTCGGCGCGGCGCGGGGGATGACCATCCACGAGAGCCAATCCTTGCTAATGGAGATGCAGGTCAGCCGATCCCAGGCGTTTCTGGATCACGCGGCCCCTCGGATCCGCGCGGTATTCGGCGTCGAGGGCGCGGCGTGGCGGGCGCAACCGCTGTATCAGGCGGCCACTCGGGTCTCGCGCAGTCTGATCCGGGTCGAGGCGGACGAGCTGACCTATCCATTCCACGTGATCCTGCGCTATCGGCTGGAGCGGGCCATGCTCGCCGGCGACCTAGCCGTCGCCGATCTGCCCGGCGCTTGGGACGATGGG
>JAQBUJ010000318.1 GCA_027623845.1 Pseudomonadota bacterium | reverse complement strand
CATCTAATGGGTCGATGATCCAGCGCCGCTCTTTCGGGTCGGTGCTGGCAATCGGTTTGCCCTCTTCCAAGAGAAAGCCGTATTGCGGGCGTGCGTGGGTTAGTTCCTCGACCAGTTTTTTCTCGGCTGCCAGGTCCGCGGTGGAGACGAAATCCGCCGGGCCCTTGCGCGAGACCTGGAGCTGTTCCACCTCGCCGAAATCGCGCAACATTCCGCGCGAGGCCTTGTAGCAAGCCTTGGCGATGACGTTGATGATCGCGCTGCGCGTCGCCATGACGTCTCCTGCTGCGAGTTCGAAAGGGAAGAAAGAACGCGGCCAAAGGGGCCGCGACGGTATCAGTCCTTGGCTCGCTCTACATAGGTACCGTCGGCCGGCTTTACCACGACCCTGGTGCCCGATTCGATATGCGGCGGCACCATGATCTTGGCGCCATTCTCAAGCACGCCCGGCTTGTAGGAAGAGGATGCGGTCTGGCCCTTGACCACCGCGTCGGCTTCGACGATCTCCATGACCACGGTGTCCGGAAGCACAACCGCCAGGGGCTCTTCCTCATAGCTCTCGATGGTGACTTCCATGCCGTCTTGCAGATAGATGCCGGGCTCGCCGAGCAATGTCTCGTCGACCATCGTCTGCTCGTAGGTCTCGCCATCCATGAAGGTGAGCATGGCGCCGTCGCGGAACAGGAATTGCGCCTTGCGTTGCTCAAGGCGCACCCGCTCGACCTGCTCGTCGGCGCGAAAGCGCTCGTTCAGTTTCGTGCCGCTGCGGATGTCCTTCAGTTCGACCTGATTGAAGGCGCCGCCCTTGCCGGGCTTGACCGCCTGGGTCTTCACAGCCACCCAGAGGCGGTCATTATGTTCAATCACATTGCCCACGCGGACAGCGTTGCCGTTGATCTTCATCTCGCGACTCCGTCGAGATTCAAATGTTCTGATGTTTCGCGCGGGCTTTTAGCAGGGCAAGCGTGAGGTGTCCATGGTCCGGGTGCGGCGGACCGCCAATCAGTTGCTTAGTGAGCGGCCATCGCTTTGTCGAAGGCCCGAACGGCGGCGGCTTCGCCTTCGGGATGGTTCCAGACCCCGCCGACCACCGCCAGGAAATCCACACCGGCGTCGACCAAGGGGCGGCAATTGTCCACAGTGATGCCGCCGATGGCGACCGAGGGCACGATGGATAGGTCGCTCCACCATTCCAGGATTTCCGGGGTGGCGCTGACCGTGGATTGTTTGGTGGTGGTTTGGAAGAACGCGCCAAAGGCGACGTAATCGGCGCCGGCGTCGGCGGCGTCGACGGCCAGATGGCGTGAAGCCTTGCAGGTCACGCCGATCATCGCGTCCGCGCCAAGAAGTTTGCGGGCCTCGGCATAGGGCGTGTCGTCTTGGCCCACATGAACCCCGTCGCAGCCGGTCGACAAGGCCAGGTCCGGGCGGTCATTCATCAGCACCGGCACGCCCTGATCGTGGCAGACCGCAAGCAGCGCCTCGGCCGCCCGCTTGATCGTGTCGTCGTCGACATCCTTCAGGCGGAGTTGCAGACAGGCGATCGGGCCGGCATCCAGCGCCGCCTTTAACCGTTCAGCAAACGCCGAGGGCTCGAAGGCGGGCGGGGTGATCAGATAGAGCTGACAGCCCTGCTCGGGAGCGGTCATGATTCGGCCTTCTTCATGATGCGGTCTTCTTCAAGATTGGGGCCTCTTCATGGAATAGTGTTCAAGGTCAATTTCGACCCACATAAGCGTCAGGCCTTACCCTTGTAGATATCGATGATCGTATCCAGCATCGCCATGGCGTCCGGCTTGGCCCGCTGGAAGGTGTTCCTGCCGATGATCGAACCGTTGGCCCCGCCGTCGCGCAGTTGCCTGATCTCGGCGAACAGGCCGTCCAGGTCCTTGGCCTCACCGCCGGAGAACACCACGATGCGCCGGCCGTTGAAGCAGGACTGCACCACGTGCTTGATCCGGTCGGCCAGGGTGTCGATCTTGATGCCGTTGGCCTCGTACGCTTTCTTGGCGGCGGCCAGTTCAAGATGCGCCGTCGGCGGCTTGACTTTGATGATATGGGCGCCGGCCAGCGCCGCCATGTGGGCCGCATAGGCGACGATATCGATCGCGGTTTCGCCGGCTTTCGAAACGTCGCCGCCGCGTGGATACGACCACAGCACGACCGCCAGACCAAAGGCCTTGGCTTCCTCGGACAGCTCCTTGAAATCGGTCATCATGTCGAAGGCCGCATCGGAGCCCGGATAGATCGTATAGCCAATCGCCGAACAGCCGAGCCGCAGCGCGTCCTGCACCGAGCCGGTGATCGCCTGGCTGGGCGCATCCTTCTCGCGGGCGAGACTGTTGGCGCTGTTCACCTTCAGGATCGTCGGGATTTGTCCGGCGAAGGTATCGGCGCTCGCCTCGATCATCCCGAGCGGGGCCGCATGGGCCGACAGCCCGGCATCAAGCGCCAGCTGGAAATGGTAGTGCGGATCATAGGCCGCCGGGTTCGGCGCAAAGCTGCGGGCCGGGCCATGCTCATAACCCTGGTCAACCGGCAGGATCACCAGTTTGCCGGTACCGCCGAGCCGGCCCTGCATCAAAATTCGGGCAAGATTGGCCTTGGTGCCCGGTGAATCGCTCTCGTAATTGTCGAGAATTTTTTTGACGGCTCTGGTGATCTTCATGGCGTCGTCTCCCTCGGAAGTACGGTCTTTTTGTCCGGATGGTTAAAGCGTCTTGGCGACAACGGCCGCGGTGTCGGACATGCGGTTCGAAAAACCCCATTCGTTGTCGTACCAGGACAGCACCCGGACCAAGCCGCCGTTGATCACCTGGGTTTGCTTCAGATCGAAGGTTGAGCTGTTGGGATTGTGGTTGAAGTCGATCGACACCAGCGGCTCGTCATTGGTGCCGAGTACGCCCTTCAGCGGGCCACTCGCGGCGGCGGCGATGATTGCGGCGTTGATTTCCTCGACCGTGGTCTTGCGTGTCGGCACGAACTTGAAGTCGATCAGGCTGACATTCGAGGTCGGGACCCGGATCGCCGTGCCGTCCAGCTTGCCGACCAGCTCCGGCATCACCAGACCGACGGCGCGGGCGGCGCCGGTCGAGGTCGGAATCATCGAGGTCGCCGCCGACCGGGACCGATGCAGATCGGGGTGCAAGGTATCCAGGGTCGGCTGGTCGCCGGTATAGGCATGGATCGTGGTCATGTAGCCGGATTCGATACCGACTGCGTTGTTCAGCACGAATGCCACCGGGGCCAGGCAATTGGTGGTGCAGGAGGCGTTGGAGATCACCGTGTGTTCTGCGGTGATCTGATCATGGTTGACGCCATAGACCACGGTCAGGTCGGCGCCGGTGGCCGGGGCGGAGATGATCACCCGCTTGGCGCCAGCCGTCAGATGCATCGCCGCCTTCTCGCGGGCAGTGAATATGCCGGTGCATTCGAGCACGATATCGACGCCGAGCGCGCCATGCGGCAGCTTGGTCGGGTCACGCTCAGCGGTGACCTTGATCGGGCCGCGACCAAGGTCAATCGTATCCTCGCCGATTTTGATCTCGCCGGGGAACCGGCCGTGATTGCTGTCCCATTTCAGTAAGTGCGCGTTTGAGGCGACCGGCCCCAGGTCATTGATGGCGACAACCTCCAGGTCTTTGCGCCCGCTCTCGTGCAAGGCCCGCAACACCAGCCGTCCAATGCGGCCGAAGCCGTTGATCGCCACTTTCACGCCCATCGATGCTCTCCCGACATATCCGTCATGCTTAAACTATCGACCTGTCATGGCCGATTTGGCGGCGGCCACGATGGCCTCCACGGTGATTCCAAAATGCTTGTACAACGCTCCGGCCGGCGCCGAGGCGCCAAACCCGTGCATGCCGACGAATTGTCCGGCATCGCCCAACAATCGGTCCCAGCTTTGGCGAATGCCGGCCTCGACCACTACTGTGGCGGAACCCGGGGCCAGCACGGCGTCGCGGTACGTCTTGTCCTGATTGGTGAATAGCTCGCAGCAGGGCATCGACACCACGGCGGTGGCGATACCGCCGGCTTCAAGCGCCTCGCGCGCTTCAACCGCCAGGGATACTTCCGAGCCGGTCGCCACCAGGGTGACGGCGCGGGACGGCTGGCTGGCTTCCCGCAACACATAGCCGCCCTTGGCGGATCGATTGTCCGGCGTGCCGTCGCTGCGCAGCTGCGGCAGGCCTTGGCGGGTCAGCGCGATGACCGATGGGGTGTTTGGCGTCGCCAGCGCCGCCTGCCAGCATTCCACCGTCTCGATCGGATCGGCCGGACGGTAGACGTTGAGGTTCGGGATCACCCGCAGCGCCGAGAGATGTTCGACCGGCTGATGGGTCGGGCCATCCTCGCCAAGGCCGATCGAATCGTGGGTCATCACGAAGATCGAGCGCAAGCCCATCAGGGCGGCAAGCCGGATCGACGGGCGGCAATAATCGGTGAAGACCAGGAAGGTGGCGCCGTAGGGGATCACCCCGCCATGCAGGGCCAGACCGTTCATCGCGCCGGCCATCGCATGTTCCCGCACCCCATAATGCAGGTAATTGCCGCCGGGGTTGGCCCGGTCCAGCACGCCATGCGCTTTGGTCTTGGTGTTGTTCGAGCCGGTTAGGTCGGCGGAACCGCCAAGCAGTTCCGGCAGTACCGCGGTGATGGTTTCCAGCGATTGCTGCGAGGCGATGCGGGTCGCCTGCTTTGGCGGCTCGGCGATCAGCGCCTGCTTGTGCCGTAAGATTGCATCTGCAACGGCTGCGGGGATCGCACCACTGAAAGCGGCCTTGAAGGCGTCCCGCACCGATCCGTCCGCACCCTTAAGGCGGGCTTCCCAGGCGGCCCGTGTCGCGGCGCCCCTGGCCCCGATCG
>JAQBUJ010000317.1 GCA_027623845.1 Pseudomonadota bacterium | reverse complement strand
GCTCGACGGCGCCATGAACGGGGCCGCCTTCCTGGCCTATGTCGAGCACGTGCTGGTGCCGTCGTTGAACAAAGGCGACATTGTTGTCATGGACAACCTGCCAGCCCATAAGCCAACCACCGTGCGCCTCGCCATCGAAGCCGCCGGCGCCGAACTCCGGTTCTTGCCGCCCTACAGCCCCGACTTCAATCCCATCGAGATGGCCTTCTCCAAGCTAAAGGCTTTCCTCAAGAAGGTCGCGGCCCGAACAATCGACGAACTCTGGAGCGCAATCGCCGTGGGTATCGATGCCTTCACACCCATCGAATGTATGAACTACTTCGCCGCAGCAGGGTATGACTGTGAATGATCGGAAAATGCTCTGGGTCCGAGCTCCTCCTCAGCCGAGAAGGCGCGAACGTAGAAGTCCATGTTCCCGGGACGCCGCCAATGATCTCGGATGGCCCTTATGGCCAGGAGGGCTGGATCGTCCAAGCCTATCATCCGGTTCCGAAATTCGGCGAGGATTACACCGTGATTGGTTCTTGGATCATCGGTGAGGAAGCCGCTGGCATCGGTATTCGAGAGGACCGGTCTCTAATCACCAAGGATCTTTCGAGGTTTGTTCCGCACTTCATCGAAGATTGATCGTCAAGGCCAATTGGGCGTTCGGAAATGCAGGTGGCATTCCCAAAATGGATAGGGGTACCGACAGCGAAATCGCTCAAAGTACCTCGAAACTCGATGCCGACAACTGGCCGGGCGCGACGCCGACGAGTTGTACTGAGTTCCCGGCCCCAAGGTCAATCACCGCGTTGCCGGCGGCATCCGCCGTCACCCGTAGCAGCACGTCGTCCGCCGTGGCGATGCCGGTCCCGTTGAGGTTCGCCTGGACTCGGATGAGGTCGCCCTCGGCGATGTTCAAATCGCCGATCACATCGGTGGCGCCGTTGCTGTTGAACACGAAAATGTCGGCTCCAGTGCCGCCGAATAGCTGGTCGTTAGCACGGTTTCCGGCGAGGATATCGGCACCGGCCCCGCCGGACAGCGTATCATCGCCCTGGCCGCCATAGAAGGTATCGGCGCCAACCTCGCCGAAGGCGAGTTCGGAGCCGTAATTGCCGTAGACCAGGTCGTCGCCGGCGCCGCCGAAAACGGTTTCGACGCCGTCGAGCTGGCGCAACAGACCGTCATCGCTCGCCGTCGCGGTGCCGGTGTTCTGGCCGGCGAAAACCGTGTCGTTTCCGGCGCCGCCACTGATCACGTCGAGATCCTGGTTGCCATAGATCAAGTCGTCGCCATTGCCGCCGAACAGGCTGTCAAAACCGGTGCCGCCGCTCATCACGTCATTGCCGTCGTCGCCGAACAGAAGATCCTCGCCGCCGGCGCTGCCGACGGTATCATCGCCGCCGCCGCCATACAGCGTGTCGTCCTCGGCGCCCAGGGATATGAACTGCTGGGCGTCGTCACCGACCACGAAGTTCTGGCCGGCGCCGCCGACCACCGTCATTTCGCCGACGAGGGCGGCGAATTCGACGTTGTCCAGATTGATCTGGGTTCCCGTTGGCAGCGAGCGGCCGTCGATCACCAGGGCGCTTTGCTGGCTCGTGCCATTGGTCGCTCCGGTGATTACGATCGGGGTGCCGGGCTCCAAGCTCGCGGTCGGTGTCAGCCAGCGGGTGTCGATGGAAACGCCAGCCGGCCTGGAGCCGGTGAACTGGGCCACAGCGTTGTCGAGCGCGCCGGCGGTGGCGGTGGCGCCAAGCTGGCTGGAAAACGCGCCGGAGAAGAAGGCCTGGGTGCCGGCCGGGGTCTGCGCCGCCGACGGTCCGGAGACCGTCATCGCGGTGTTTGGCGGCAGAGTGGCGTCAAGCCGGCCGCCCGAGACCACCGCCGCCGCGCCATGATTACCCGAGGTATTGGTGAAATTTTGGACAAGGTCGGCGCCCGGTATCGACGATGTGACCGCCGTGGCGCCGACGGTGACCGAGGCGGCGACCGGATCGTTAATGGCCGGACGGATCACGGGCGCCGGGCCGGTCGAACCTGGCACGCCCGAAGTTGGCGTCACGGCCGCAGGGGTTTTGAGTGTGGGGGTCGTGCCGCCGCCGGAGGATCCGCCACCTCCCCCGCCGCCGCCTGAAGACCCACCACCACCTGAAGAACCGCCGCCACTGAAAGAAGGGGCCGGGACGACGACGGGGGCTGCTACCAGCCGTATAGTCGTTTCCGAACCCGAGAAGACGGCGCTGAAGGCATTGGTCGCCGGGCCATCGATTGTATAGGAAAGGTTCCCAAAGCCGGTCGCGATGGTTCCGTCGATAGCGGCGGTCGTGTTGGGCGCGAGTTGGCCATTCAGGGCCGACAGGTCCTTGCCGACCACCACCAACGAATCTTCCCGCGAAAAGCCATTGATCGTATCGCCGGAGAGCTCCGCCGCGGTTCCAATATAGACATCCGCATTATTGCCGCCGCCAAGCCTATCCATGCCCAACCCGCCGGATAGCGTATCGGCTCCACTGCCGCCGACCAGGGTATCGTTACCGTCTCCCCCGCGTACCAGGGTAGCGAAATTCGCAGCTTTAAGTTGTTCACCTTCGGCGCTGCCCAGGATCGTGATGCTGTTCGTCGTGGCGTTCAAGTCCGAGACATCAAGTCCCGATAGATCAAGCGGGCTGGCGCTAAGAAACTCGAAGTCGCCTTGGCCACTGAGCTTGGCATTTGAGCCCGAGAAGGCGCCCTTGAACTTTGCCTTGGTTCCAGAAGCCGTTGAAATTTCCTCGATTCCGGTGATCGACCGCGTCGCCGTGAAATCGGTGTCACTCGTGATTCTGATACGGTCTTGGCCTTTGCCGCCGGCGATCGACTCACCAACGCCGACATCACCGGTCGAGAAGACAAACTCATCATCGCCCTCGCCGCCAATCAGCGTGTCGATCCCGCCGCCGCCGTAGAGCGTGTCGGAACCCGCCCCGCCATCGATCCGGTTGGCGCCGCCAGAGCCCCGGAGGCCGTCACCCTGGGCCGAGCCCATGACGTGCTCGATCGAGACCAGCACATCGGCGCCGCCATTGCCGTCGCTCGCCGTACCGGTCGCGAGGTTCACATTGATCGTCGCGGCCGAGGTCGAGTAATCCGCCTCGTCCTCGCCAGTGCCGCCGTCGATGGTGTCGTCGCCGGCGCCGCCGACCATGGTGTCATTCCCGGCTCCGCCGCTTAGGGTGTCGTTGCCATCGCCGCCATCGATCGAGTCGGCGCCATCACCACCGTCGAGGAAATCGTCGCCGCCGCCGCCAATGAGAGTGTCGCTGTCGGCGCCACCGAGCAGTCTGTCGAGACCAGCATCGCCGGAAAGCAAATCATTCCCGGCTCCACCACTTACCGTGTCGTTGCCATCGCCGCCCGAGAGTGAGTCGGCGCCATCACCGCCGTCGAGGAAATCATCACCGCCGCCGCCGACCAGGGTGTCGGTGCCCGCGCCGCCAATCAGGCTGTCGTTTCCTGCATCGCCCAAAAGCGCATCGCTCTCGGCCCCCCCGCTTAGTGTGTCGTTTGCATCGCCGCCGGAAAGCGTATCGTTGCCATCTCCCCCATTGATCGAGTCGGCGCCGTCGCCGCCGTCGAGGAAATCGTCACCAGCCCCACCAGCCAAGCTGTCGGCGCCGCCGCGCCCAAGAATTAAATCGTCGCCGCCGCGACCAGAAAGCGTATCGATAATGCGGCCGCCATAGATCGTGTCTTTTCCGGAGGTCCCCACGTAACCTGCCGCTGGGGCACCATAAAGGAACTGGATCGCGGCGATGTCATCGGGTAGCAGGGTGTTAACATTGGCATCGATCGACGGTCGCATGATCGACGGCGCAGCAGAGGAATGGCCAATGCCGATGGCGTGGCCAATCTCGTGCAAGGCGACCGTGCCAAAGTTGAAATTCCCGGCACCGACATTACCCACGCCTACCACATAGGGTTCAGCGCTATCGAAGCGGATCGAGGTCTCAATGATTGTCCCACCGACAAAACTGTAAAACGCTTGAGCCAGGGTACTGGACGCGCCGTCAATGGCATCGAAGCCAAGGCGTATATCTACGTCCGCGGCATCAGTGACCTCGGAAAATTTAATATTGGCGACCGCCTCCCAAGCGCTGAAGGCATCCTGGGTCGCGGTCAAAAATGCTCCGTTGACCGAGCCCTCGAAATTGAACGGCTGTCCGGCGAAATTCCTGGTCGCGGCACTCCATGTTACCGTTCCACTGAAGGAGCCGAAGGGCGCACCGCCCCATTTGATCGAATTGGTCGCGAAATCAAGAGAACCGGCGCCAACGGGATCGGTTTGCTCGGCATGATGCAAACCTCCGCATATGGCACATCTTCCAGTGCCCGTGTCGTGCAAAACGTTATCTGCCTGAGCCATGCGTCTGAAATCTCCCGAGCACCGCGACCATCGCCAAGAGCTACGTCACGATGTCATCGCACTCATTCCACCTTGAAGTAGATACGCGTGTATATCGATTCTTGGTGTGACAAAAGTCACTCGCCGCCGAGCAGGGGGACGCGGACGCCCAGTACAACCTCGGCGGCATGTACGACAATGGCAGGGGCGTTCCGCAGGATTATGTGAAGGCACTGAAATGGTATCGGCTCGCCGCCGAGCAGGGGCACGCGTTCGCCCCGTACAACCTCGGCGTCATGTACGAAAGGGGCGAGGGCGTCCCTCAGGACTATGGTAAGGCGGTGAAGTGGTACCGCAAAGCTGCCGAACAGGGGGACGCGTCCGCCCAGAACAACCTTGGGATCATGTACCGCAACGGCAAGGGCGTTCCGCAGGATAATGTCCTCGCTCACATGTGGTGGAGCCTCGCAACGGCGGCGCAGGGCAATAATATCACCCCA
>JAQBUJ010000316.1 GCA_027623845.1 Pseudomonadota bacterium | reverse complement strand
ATCCTGCCAAATACGGTTATTTCTCGAACAATAAAAAGCCCAAGACGCCGGAGAAATGGCTCGAGGGCGCAACCTGGCATGATGGTTCATGGTGGCCGGAATGGAAAAAATGGCTCACCCGTCATGGCGGCGGCGCAGCACCGGCACGGATACCCGGCGACGGCGGCCTATCGGTGATCGAAGACGCCCCCGGATCCTATGTCCAGGTCAAAACCAACGGGTGAACCCGGGCCGTCGTCCTGCGTGCTGGCGCGGTATTACCAGACCCGCTCGGACCGGGTCTTTCCCTTACCGCCGGCCGCTTCGACCTTAGGCAGGGCGCGAACCAAATTGTCCAGTCCGGGCCGAAGCTCACTCACGACAAAATCCAAGCACCTATCGGGGCTGCCGCCGGCATTGGGGAAAACGCGCTCCCATTCGTAAATCTTGACCGCCAGACCACAGAGCCCGGTGGCCAGGTAGATCTGTTCCTTGAGAATGCTGCTCTGCACCGTCTTGAACATGCCTACATCCAGACGGTACCAATTCAGTGTCGTGGCTTCCGAGAGATTCTTGAAGCGCGTTTCAAGGTTGTCCTTCAGATATCGAACCCGCCGCCCCGAATCGATGAAGGATTTTTGGGCGTAGTTGTCGTTGCGCAGATGCGAATTTTCCGCCACGTCCTGCATCCAAACCAACAACTGATCGACCTTTGGCCCCATCTCGAGGAAGTAACTCTCGAAATAGGACAGGGACAGGTAGAGATCACCAAAATCCTCAAGATAGTTTGGCAATCGGGCGACCGACACGCCTAAGGTCGCCGCCATTTCGTCCAGCCGATTAAGCACTTTATCCTGGTCCGGGTTGCGCACCAATTCAAGAAGAGTCTGGGTGTCGCTCACATCCAGACCGCCGTCGCCATAGAGCTGCTTGATCAACGGACGGGTGATCCGTCGCATCAGTGGAAACAGCTCCTGAATTTTGCTGTCCGAGAGTTTGAAGGCCGTATCCTGTTCAATTTGCACGCCTTGTTGGCGTAAGCCTCGCCGCAAGGTGTAACAATCAAAACTCGGCAGGATCGACAACCCCTTCAGCAACGCGATGTCGTCCTTGAGTGAAGCGTCGCCCTGAAAATGGTCCGGAATTTCCCCGATTTCGATCTGTCCGCTGCCCTGATCCTGGCCGCTGAACATCTCTATCCGGGTTTCCATGTGGGCGTTTTTGATCATCCGCGTACGGCGCAATCCTGGGTGGTGGATTGGCAATCCCATCAGGGAAAATGTGTGGATGGAATCTTGGTCGTCTCTCCCGACGGATTCCAATTCCAATGCATCATTCGCCATGATCAACACCCAGCTGGCGCGCCCACAGGTAAATGCGCCATGTTTTCTTAAGACAGTATACTCGGATTCCGGTCATTTTCGAAGCACCAAGACCACACGGGTGGTTCCACTGCAAAATGTGCGCCACTCAAACGCTGGCCTACGCTGCAGCCCCTTCGCAATACCTGCCCACCCATGTGATTAAACCAACCGACATGCCCCCGCCATAGCGTCGTTGGTCTTGGCAGCGGTCGGGCTGGTGCTCTACCGTCGGCTAGGAATTCAGACGGGTCTCTGATCGGGAGTAAGCCTCATGAGCACGGATAGCTATGACTACATCATCGTCGGTGCGGGTTCAGCCGGCTCGGTCCTGGCCAACCGGCTTTCCGCCGATGGTCGCTTTAGCGTGCTGGTGTTGGAGGCGGGCCGGGCCAGTCATCCCTGGTCGCGGATTCCAGTCGGCTTCGCCAAATTGATCGAAAACCCCGCCGCCAATTGGCTCTATTCATCGGAGCCGGACGAAGGATCCGGACAACGGCGGATCCCGATACCACGCGGCAAATTGCTCGGTGGATCCAGCTCGATCAACGGCATGGTCTTCGTGCGCGGTCAGGCCCAGGATTTTGACCACTGGGCGCAACTCGGCAATCGTGGCTGGAGCTATCAGGACGTATTGCCGTTGTTCCGCAAAATGGAGAGCTATTCCGGCGGCGATGATGAGTTCCGCGGCCGCGACGGGCCGCTGAAGGTGTCCGACCCCAAGGAAGGCGGCCCAATCTACGACGCCATGTTCGCGGCGGCGGCAGAGGTCGGCATCAACCGTAACCCGGACTATAACGGCGCGGTACAAGACGGTGTCGGAATGACCCAGGCGACGATCCGCAATGGCCGGCGCATGAGCACCGCATATTGTTATCTGGATCCGGCCCGCGAGCGCCGCAATCTCACCATTGTCACCGATGCCCTCACCGAGAAATTGCTGCTGGAGGGGACCCGCTGTGTCGGCGTCCGCTACCGGACCGGTGGCCGAACCGAGGAGGTCCGCGCGACGCGTGAAGTCATCGTCAGCGCCGGCGCGATCAATTCGCCGCAACTGCTGGAACTGTCCGGTATCGGCCAACCTGAACTACTGCAGGAGTTGGGGATCGAGTTGCACCACGCCCTACCCGGCGTCGGTGAAAATCTGCGTGACCATTATGCGCCGCGGATGAAATGGGGCGTCGCTAAACCCGGGTTGACCTACAACGACAAGGCGCGCGGATTGGGTCTGGTCTGGCAAGCGCTGCGCTATGCTGTGGCCAGAGAAGGGTTTCTTTCGCTGCCCGCAGCGCCGCTGCGGGCCTATGTGCGCTCCCGCGAGGGACTTGAATCCGCCGACCTTGGGATCTCGTTCAATCCGTTTCTGGTCGCCGACGGGGTCAAGCTCGACAAGCAGAGCGGCTTCACCATGGTCGTCCATGTCCTGCGCTCGGACAGCACCGGCAGCATCCACGTCACCTCGCCTGATCCAAGCAAACCGCCGGCCATTAATTTCAATTTCCTGTCCGACGACGACGACCGGACCAAATTGCTAGCCGGCATGCGCATCGTGCGGAATTGGATCAATGCGCCGGCGATGGCGGCAATGCGTGGCCCGGAGATCGCCCCGGGAGAGGCCATGCAGGGCGATGCGGAACTACTGGAATGGGTCAAACACAATGCCGAGACCACCTATCACCCCGTCGGCACCTGCAAGATGGGCAGCGACCCAATGGCGGTGGTCGATGATCAGCTGAAGGTGCATGGGCTGCAGGGGTTGCGGGTCGCCGACGCCTCGATCATGCCGACCTTGACCTCAGGCAACACCAACGCCCCGTCGATCATGATCGGTGAAAAAGCCGCCGCCATGGTGTTGCGGGACGCCGACGCCAGCGCCGCCAAAGCCGCCTGACAGGAGCCTGGCCCAATCAGTAAGCGCGCCATTCGGACAGATAATCCGGATCCATGTCTTCCATAAAATCTTGAGCGGTCGCCCAATAGGTGTCGCGGGTATAGTAAATCATTTCCAATTCGGCCGGCTTGATCGGGCGCCATAGTTTCGCCGGCACACCGGCCCAAACCTCGCCCGATTTAATGATCTTTCCAGGGGCCAGCAGCGAATGGGCGGCCAGCATCCCCTCACTCTCGATCACCGCGCCATCCAGCACGGTCGAGCCCATGCCGACGAATGCATGATCGTGCAGGGCGCAGGCATGGATGATGCAAGCATGGCCGACGGTCGCGCCATTGCCGATGCTGGTCATTCGGTCCGCCGGCTTGTCGACATGCACCACGGTGCCATCCTGAACATTCGCCCGCTCGCCGATTCGGATCGCATTGCCATCGCCGCGCAGGGTTACCCCGTACCAAACGCTGGCCTCGGCGCTGATCTCCACATCGCCCAGCACGGCCGCCGTCTCGGCGATGAAGCAGCGGCCAAGCACCTTTGGACGCTTGCCCTTGAAGGAACGGATAAAAGGTTGCATCAGACCTCTATCGCGCATGCCATCAGCGCGGCATCTGCGTTGTGCTCAAGACCATCTCGCCGGCCCCATTCAAACCGCGATAAACTAAGGCGAACTCGCGGATGAAGGCCCGCCAGCTCAGCCCACCGGGCAAGCTCCTGTGGATATCGCGCAACGTGCGCTGACCATCGATCGCGCGCAGGATACTGGCGGAATGCTCGGTGCCCGGCAATGTCAGCTGACGCACCAGCGGACCACAGCGCATGGTAAAGGCATAGTGACCGTTGCTGATTTGCGGGGCTTGCCCCGCCGGCACGCTGACCATGGTCGGGATCGTTGTCTTATCCTCAAGAAGCGCCTCCGGATTCACTCGGGCGCCCCCGGTGACAAAATAGAAATTGTGCATGGCGATATCGCCGTTGAATAATTCGGCGAAAATGCAACGCTCGATCCAGGGCAGCGTGGCGAGCCGGTCGCGCAAGGCCTGGTCGGTGATCTCGGGAAGCACATCGTAAAGCAGCGGCGGCACGAAGGCGGCGATCCGCAGATCCGCCCCGACCGCCAGATCCTGCAACGCCGAGACCGTGAAGGCGCGATCCGACGGATTGAGATACCGATCGGCGACCTCAACATCCGGTTGACTGGCGGTCTCGGCGAAAATCGCATTGCGTTGATGCCAATTGGTCGACGGAAGCGCCGACAACAAAGCCCGCGCGGCTTTCACGTCCTCCTGCTCAGCGCCGGCCTGCCCGGTCCCGGCGAGGCGCAGCATCTCCTGAACATGATAGACGCCGGTACGGCCAAGCTGGCCATAGGCCATCACGCCAATACCGCCGCCCGGCGCCACCAACCCGGCCAGAATATTCAAGACCGTTTGCTGGTCGCCGACGTGATTGATCACCCCGCAAAAATCGATGTAGTCATACGGACCCGGCGCCAGCTCCGGCAGATCCTGAATCCGGCCAGTCAAAAACCTGACGCCGGCCAACCCAAGGTTTCCAGCCCGCTCCTCGGCGATCGCTCGCGATTGCGCGGATAAATCAATATAGGTCAGCTCAGCCGGGCATCCCAATTGAACCAACTGGCGGCC
>JAQBUJ010000315.1 GCA_027623845.1 Pseudomonadota bacterium | reverse complement strand
GCCAAACTGCATCTCTACGGCAAAACCGAAAGCCGCCCTGGTCGTAAAATGGGCCATGTAAACCGGGCGAAGCCCGAATAGCCTCAGGCGCAAAAGCGCCGACCTCACGACGCTAATTCAGGCTCTGTTAAAGCCGCCCATCCCAAGATCGCGCAGCGGCTTGCTCAGCTTCGCGGCGAAATCCTTCGCTCGGGCCTGCAATTTCGGAATCTCCATGACGCCGGCTATACGGCGGTCGAGGAAGGCCCAGGTCTCGCTTTGGTCCGGCGAGTTATCGTCGAGCCAGTGGAGCGTGGTCGAGACCAGCACAGCCCCCAGCAGGGCGCGCTTGGTATAAAAGTTGAAATCGACCGCATTGTCCCCGGCGACACGCCATATTGCATCGACGCTGCGGTAACCATTGCGGGCAGCCAGGCTTGCATTTCCCGGTAGGATCAAAAACCCGGCGAGGCGACGCACCGCCTCCTGATGGCCGGCCAGTTCCTGCAAGCGGACTCGCACCGCCATAGTGATCCGTTCGCGCACCTTCATCGCCGGAAGATCCAACGCCGATAGCCGCAGCAGCATGCGTCGGTCGGCCCAATCGGAGAAATGCGACGCCAGGTCCTTGGCCGGGCTGGCGAACACCGCATGGGCATGGCCGATCTCCAAGTCGAGATCCCGGGCCCCCGCTTCCAGCGCCGTCATCCCCCAGCCGTCAAAGATCACATGCGGCAGCGTCGCCTGCAGCAATCTGTCACGCAACGCTTGGCGATCCCGCTGATTGCTCTCAAGTGTCATCGGTCGCTTCCGGCTCATCGATTGGGGCGGGCATGGCGCTGGTCAGCATCTCGTCAACGAAACCAAGGCGACGCATGTCGAGCATGCGTTCGGGATAGAGGATGCCATCGAGATGGTCGACCTCATGCTGCACCACGCGCGCATGAAAACCGCTTGCCTCACGCTCAATCCGGTTGCCCTCGCCATCAAGGCCGCGATAGCGGATCCGCATGAAACGGGGCACCTCGCCGCGCAGCCCCGGAATCGACAAACACCCTTCCCAGCCAAGCTCGGTCGCGTCGTCCAACGGTTCAATTTCTGGATTGATCAGCGCCTGCAAGTCATGAGGCTCGTCACCAGGGGCATCTGTTACGCGCGCCTCGGGGACCTCGAAGATGATCACCCGTAAACTCCGACCAATCTGCGGCGCCGCCAAGCCTACCCCGCCAGCGGCACGCATGGTCTCCACCATGTCGGTCAGCAGCTCGACCAACTCCGAGATCGTCGAGGAATCGATCGGCGCGGCGCGCGCGGCAAGCACCGGATTGCCCATCTTGATGATGTTGCGTACAGCCATGCACCGGATATAGGACGCATGCCGCCTGCGGTAAAGGTGTGGGAGCGCCTCGAGTGCAGCAAGTTGGTTGGCCAATATCCAAGATCCAGCCTTGGCAGGCCCTGCGGTCTATGCTATTGCGACGCATCGCTGGGGCTGCAAGTGTCCCCGGTCGCTGTTTCTATGTCACAATGAATACCTTCTGGAGGCCGCTTTCCGTGCACGTTTCCGTCCGCGATAATAATGTCGATCAAGCCCTACGCGCGCTCAAGAAAAAGATGCAGCGCGAGGGTATCTTTCGGGAGATGAAGCTTCGTCGTAATTACGAGAAGCCGTCGGAACGCCGAGCCCGTGAGCAAGCCGAGGCAGTACGCCGCCATCGCAAGCTGATGCGCAAGCGGCTGGAACGCGAAGGCTACTAGAACGCCCGTGTTTTTTCGGCAGCGACGATTCGACGCTGCCGTTTAAGACCAAAGCCGCCCTCGGCAACGAGCGGCGGCTTTCGCGTTGGTATCCTGCAAAAGCCGCCCAACCCGCGTCGGAGCGCCATATATCAAACCATTGGCAGTTGGGTCACTGGCAATTAGGTCACTGGCGCCGCGTCGCAGAAAGCCTCATTGCAACAGGCGCCGTCCTCGATATCGGTGCGTATATCGGCGTCCAATAAGGCATTCACGGTTTGGCCAGTGGCGCTGGCCGAGAGCCAGGTCCCTTTCGGGGTATAGAGCACGCCCGGCAGGACGCCATCGGAAATCTTGGCGGTCAAATAAGTCTCGCCTCGCTCGTTATACACCCGCAGCGTTTCACCGCCGGCGATCCCCCGCGCCTTGGCGTCGGTGGGGTGGATCTCGACCTCTTCCTGACCTGCCGACGGCGCACAGCCACCGAAGGTTGCGTTGGTCCGCTTGGAGGACGAGGGCGAAATGATGGTAAGGGGGAATTTTCTGGCAACCGGCTCATAGCGCGGTAGGCCGTAGCCGAATCGGTCCTGCAAGTCCTGACTGAACAGCTCGATCTTGCCCGATGCGGTGCCCGGCGAAACGCTATCGCAGAGAATTAAATCCTCGCCTTCCAGCGAAGTCATAGCCAGCGCCCGATCGAGCGGAAGCTCGCTCGGACGAAGTCCGTTGAGCCGGGGATCGCCATCGACGAAGGCGGCGTCCATCAACTCAAGGTCGGATTCGCGAAAGATCGGATCGTCGAAACCGAACCGAGCCGCCAGCCGGCGAAAGATCTCGGTGTTCGGCAATGATTCTCCGACCGGTGGGATAACCGGCTCGGCCCGCTGCAGATAATGATGTCCGTAGGAACCGTAAATATCAGCGAACTCAAAATGGCTCGCTGCCGGTAGCACCACGTCGCAATATGTCATGGAATCGGTCATCGCCACGTCGGCGCCGACGACGAACAAATCGTCCTGGCCAAGCGCTTGGCGCATTCGGTTCTGATCCGGGTGGGTCGCCACCGGATTGTGATTGTAAATAAACACCGCCTTGACCGGTGTGGCCAATGCCTCGTCCAGCAAGACCGCGGAAACGTCGACGATATTAATGGTCCGCGTCCCCTCAGGGATTAGATCCGGGCGTTGTAACCGGGAAGTGAACTTAGGCAGGGAATTGCCCGGCTTGGCGAACACGCCGGCGCCAAGCCGGCCGTGATTACCGGTCAGCGCCTGCAACGCCATCGCGCTGCGAAGGCCGGAACCGCCGCTACGGCCGCGCTCGATCCCGTTGCCAACCGAAACGCCAACGATCTTTGCCGCCGCATACCAAGAGGCCAATGCATCAAAAGTCTCGCGATCGACGCCGCAGATCTCGGCGACCATCTCTGGCGTATGGGTACGGGCATGGGCCATGTAATCGTCATAGCCGGCGACCCAGCGCTCAATGAACGCAGCGTCGTGGGCGCCGCGCCGCTCCAGCTCAGCCGCCATCGCAAGGCCGAGTACGACATCGGTTCCTGGACGGATTTGAATGAACATATCGGCCTGCTCAGCGATCCGGGTCCGTTTCGGATCGATGACGATCAGTTTGGCGCCCCGTGCCTCTCGCGCGGCCTTGATCTCACGCGCCAGGTGCAGGTTCGAGACCGTGACATTGTTGCCCCAAACAACGATGAGGTCCGAATGGCGTATCTGCGTTGGCGGCATACCCGGCGCCGTTCCATAAAGACTGGCATAGGCTGACCCACGCACGATGCCGCAGAGCTGAGAACGGGCTAGCAAAGACGCACCAAGCTTGTGGAAGAACCGCCGGTCCATCGAACCGCCGGCAAGTTCACCATGTGGTCCTGCGTAATTGAACGGAAGCACGGTTTGCCGCCCATGCTTGGCGATCGCTTTGGTGAAACCGTCATGGATGAGCCCGAGCGCTTCATCCCAGGAAATCCGCACGAATTCGCCGCCCCCCTTCGGCCCGACCCGCCTTAACGGATGGGTGAGCCGCGCCGCGCCATGGACGAATTCCGGATAGCTGCGCGCGACCTTGTTGCAGATCACCCCGGCTGTATAGGGATTGCCCTCGGAACCGCGAACTTCAAGCACCCGGGCGCCGTCGGTCTTCACGGCCAGACTGCAGGTATCCGGGCAATCGAGCGGGCAGACGCTGGGCTTGGTCTCAAAATCTTCGGTGATAGCCATGGCTGGGCCTCCCTCGACAAGACGATCCACCGCGAGGAGGCGGCATCGTTCCGGCAATACTTAGCCGAAAGGTGGCTCCCTACATAGAACCACCTTGGGGAAAATGATGGAGCCAATTTGATCGGGAACTGCGGTCATCGCTCCGGTAACCCGTGTATCGCCGCACCGACAAACGGAGCGGCGTTGGCGAGACTTGATTTGGCGCGCCGGGGATCACTCGTTTTTAAAAATCTTACCCGTCGCCAGGACGACGGATAATGCCGCCACATAGCCACATCAACCTGCCTACAATCGCGGCACGATCTCGCTGGCGAAGCGTTCCATCTGATCCATCTGGGCGGCGGCGCTGTCACCTCGATAGCGCACGATGATGCTCTTAAAACCAGCACCGAGGATTGATTTCAAATCATCGACGATTTGCGCCTCGGACCCGCTGCCCATGTCACGGGTCCCAAAGGGACCGATCTTCGGTTCCCCCGGATTGATGAAAATCTTATAGACCATCTCCAGCTCGTCGAACTTCCGGCCCTGCTGGTCGCAAATGCGCTTG
The DNA here is from genome assembly GCA_027623845.1 of Pseudomonadota bacterium. GTDB lineage: Bacteria > Pseudomonadota > Alphaproteobacteria > Thalassobaculales > Thalassobaculaceae > JADHLJ01. Next base: position 374 of record JAQBUJ010000315.1, on the reverse strand, counting down.
AGCGCAGCGATGCGCTCTGGCATCTCCTTGGCGCCTAACGCCACCGCGAGCCAGCCATCATTGCGGGCCGCCCGTCGTAGCGCCGGGTCGGACACGCCGCCGATCAGCACCGGCGGGTGCGGACGCTGCACCGAGCCGGGCACCGAGTGAACCGGTTCGAAACTGTAGGTCTCGCCCTGATAGCCAACTTCACCGCCCGCCGACAAAGCTTTAAATATCTCCAGATATTCGTCCGTCACTTTGCCGCGTAAGGCGAAGTCGGCGGTATCCAGCGCTTCGAACTCCTCCTTCAACCAGCCGACGCCGGCGCCGAGAATGACCCGCCCGCCGGAAAACTGGTCAATGGTGATCAGCATCCGCGCCAACAACACCGG
>JAQBUJ010000314.1 GCA_027623845.1 Pseudomonadota bacterium | reverse complement strand
TCGACGAGCCGCTGATCGAACCGGTGACCGGCCGGTATTTACGGCTCCAGTTCGAGGGTCGGCCACACCGGATTTATTTCGAGGAAGCCGGCCAGGGAACTCCGCTGATCTGTCTGCACACCGCCGGCAGCGACGGGCGGCAATATCGCCATCTGTTAAATGATCCCGCTGTCACCGAGCGGTTTCGGGTTATCGCGTTCGACCTGCCCTGGCACGGCAAATCCTCGCCGCCGCCGGGTTTCGAGACCGAGGTCTATGCGTTGACCACCGATCGTTATGTTTCGGTGGTGATGGCGATGATCGATGCCCTGAAACTTGATAATCCCGTGGTCATGGGCTGCTCGATCGGTGGCCGGGCAGTATTGCATCTGGCGCTGCGCCACGGTGAGCGGCTGCGGGCTGCCATTGGCCTGCAATCCGCCCTTTATGCCGAGGACCGCAGTCTGGGAGACCCGGCGCCCTCCATGGCGCTGCACCGCCCCGATATTCATGGCGGTAAAAGCGCCGGCGCCTCGATGGCCGGGATGATCGCCCCGCAATCGCCGCCGGCGGAACGTTGGGAGACCATTTGGCACTATATGCAGGGTGGCCCCGGCGTGTTCATGGGAGATCTACACTATTATTTCACCGATGGAGATTTGCGAAACGGGCTTGCCGAGCCGCTTCGGGAATCAACCTGTCCGCTCTATTTGCTGAGCGGCGAATACGACGCCTCGGCGACACCGGAAATGGGGCGCGAACTCGCTGAATTGGTTGGCGCTGAATTTTTCCAGGTAATGAAGGGTGTCGGCCATTTCCCAATGTCGGAAAACCCGGCCGCGTTCCGAGGTTATCTGCTACCGGTTTTGGATAAGATTCTGGCCGCGCCGGTTGATCGGTAGGCAGCAATTGCCGCTGCGGCGGCCCAAAAATCAGATGGAAATGGTGGGCACGACTGGGATTGAACCAGTGACCCCCTCGATGTCAACGAGGTGCTCTCCCGCTGAGCTACGCGCCCATTTCCCGTGGCTCACTCAAGCCGACAACCCGTGTTATATCAACAAGACGATCTTGTGTTGATCAACCCGACTTTCCCAGCCGACTACGGGTGCCGACCGCGAGGAAGCCGTGGTTATAACGAACAGGGGGGATTTCGCAAGCCCGAAACCCGCGTCAGCGTTCGCTACTCCAGCGGGATGACAGACGGTGGCCTTTGCTCTAAGTCTGGAACATGCTCGATGATCATCAAAAATCACGGGGGCCTGGTAAAGGCGAACCGTCAAACGGGTCCGACGTTACAAACCAGCCGCGCCTGAATCCGATGGCTCCGTGCCTGCGCATCGATCGGCCAACCCGGCAAACACTTCCGGTTGTCGTGGCCTCACCGCATAGCGGTCGCGACTACCCTGACGACCTTATCGCCCGCTCGGCGCTGTCCGCGCTTCGGCTGCGTTCCTCGGAGGATAGTTTCGTCGATGAGATCTTCGCCGGCGCACCGGACTGTGGCGCGCCGTTGCTTCAGGCGCTGTTTCCGCGGGTTTATGTGGACGTTAATCGCGAGCCGTTTGAGCTTGACCAGGCAATGTTCGCCGATCCGCTTCCGGCCTATGTCACCACCCGAAATGCGCGGATCGCCGCCGGCCTAGGCACCATCGCCCGGGTGGTCTCGAACGCTGAGCCAATCTACAGCGATAAATTAACCTTCGCCGAGGCCAAAGAACGCATCCAGACCTACTATGACCCCTATCACCGCGCGCTGGCGGCTTTGATCGAGGAAACCCGGGAACAATTCGGCTATTGCATCTTGCTGGATTGCCATTCCATGCCCTCCGGCGCGGTCAGCCAGCGCGGTGGAAAAACCGGTAGGGTTCGGCCTGTGGATGCGGTTCTCGGCGATTGTCACGCCACGGCCTGCGATTCCTTGGTCACCAACGAGGCAGAGCGGCTGTTGGTTGACATGGGCTATGCGGTGCAGCGCAACAATCCCTATGCCGGTGGTTTTGTCACCAGACATTATGGCCGGCCGAGCGAGGGCATCCACGCACTGCAGATCGAGCTTAGCCGCAGTGTTTACATGGACGAAAAGCGCGTTGAGCGCCTGCCCACCATCACCAAGCTTTCACAAGATATGGCCAATTTAGTCCGCTCGGTCGGCCGCATCGGCAATCCCAACGCCAAACTGAGCCAAGCCGCCGAATAGCCAGCCGTGCTTTGGCACGGTGTTTGCTTTAGTTAGCGCAAGGAGGCGGCTCATGCGCTGGACATCAATCATCTTTTGCACCATCACGTTGCTCATCACCACGAGCGGCGCCATGGCCTTGTCGCCAGCGGAGCGGGCCATCGCCGCCCTCTGCGATCCCGCCACACGCAAAGCTGAGGCCGCCGAGGCGCTGCCTCGTGGATTGCTCGCGGCGATCTCGTTGAAGGAGACCGGTCGCTGGGATCCGGACGAAAAGCGCAGCATCGCCTGGCCGTGGACGGTCACCTCCGAAGGCAAGGGTATTCATCATGCAAGCAAGGACGACGCCCTGGCTCGGGTAAAGGAATTGCAAGCGCGCGGTGTCACGAACATCGACGTCGGCTGTTTGCAGATCAATCTATACTATCACCCACAGGCGTTTGAAACTTTGGACGACGCCCTGGATCCGGTGAAGAACGCGGCCTATGCCGGGGCGCATCTGCGTCAGTTACGCCGGGATCATCGTTCCTGGCAACGGGCGGTCGAGCACTATCATTCCAGCGACCCAAAGCGCGGACGAGACTATCGAATGGCCGTCTATCGGCTTAAATACGGCCCGACGAAGGCACCGCTGGTCGCGGCCCACGAAAAGGCCACGTCGAGTTGGAAGGAACGTCAGCAGGTTTTGCGAAAAAAGTACGTCGACGCTAAGAAAAGTCGCGTCAAAACGGTCCGGCAACTTCGAGAAGCCAAAGAACAACAAAACAAGCTGCTGCGCGCCGCCTATGAGGCGCGCCGGGCCAAGGTGTTTCAAAACTGGGAAAAGATGATGCAGAAACGCCGGGATGTCGCCCGAGGCAAGCGATCGTAGCAGCGATCAGGATACCGAAATCGTTGTTCCGTTCACACATCGGGCAGGCAACAATCCGGAGCGACCAAACGGGGGATCAAAGCCGGCACCCTTAGCGATTTTGAGAAGACCAGGATCCCAACGTTGTCACAAAGCGCCGATGCGCTCGGCGATACGGTCGGGCAGCTGATATGGCCGGCTTACTCACGCCGTTGGTTGATCACCTGATCCCCAGTATCACCGAACTACCGGCTTTGCTTGCAGCCAGGACTAAGTCGAACTAGACGGCGGCGCTGCGTCGTCCTCGTCGTCGCTTTTAGTCTTCACCGCCTTGCCGTTCTCGTCCAGGCGACCGAATTCGGTTCGATACGCCGACCGGCCATAAGGATTGTTGCGAATTTGATCGATATGGCCGGAATCCCAGGGACGATAGACCCCAGAGAACAACCGTTCCTCGACCCATTTATCGTCTACCGATAGAGAACCGAAAACCATGAAATGAACGCCAAATATGATCGACCAGGCGGTCATCACCCAAAATGTCGCCCAACCATCCATTAAGAAAAAATCAGCGAAGGTCATCACCGTCATTCCCAAGAGGAAGGCCACTTGGTGCCAACGATAGCTGATCAAAAAGGCCTTACTGACGCCATCGAGGGTCATGACTTCACGCCTCCGCTTCTCAGAACAAGCGCCGCCGCGTCCGGTTCTCCACTGGGCGATGCGGTAACATCCGATAAACCCGACAAATCGTATAGACCCGCCACATGTAGCGCAGCGCCACAAGGTCGACAAACAGCAACAATAATTCGTCGATCAGCGCCATCTTCTCAGGAAACCCGAACAGAAACAACGCGGCGATGACAATGATCGGCGCCGTTGCCGTAAACATAGCCGCATAGACGTTCTTCACCGTCCCGACCAGGACCGCCGCCGAGACGATGGTAAAACAATAGATCGCCGCCTCGTTCGACGCACCATACGGCGCTTGGCCGGTTATCGATGTGAAGGTGCCAACGCCGAACAGGACTGATGCCATGATGGCGAAGAAGAATAACTCACTGTCAGCCTGGCTACGGCTCAATTTCGAGACGGCGGTGAAATAGGGCGTCGTCTCTTCGTCCCAAACATAACGTTTAAGGAAGTTTTGCAATTTGAACATTCGCGCCATCTCCCGGTGCATCGCTGTAGGCTAAGCAAATGGGGCGTTCGAAGAAAATCATCGAACGCCCCGTATAATTTACCAGTCGCAGTGCCGCCCGCGCAAACAAGGCTGCATTCAGTTTATTTTTTCTCGGCGTCAATGCCCAAGATCTGTTTGGTCTGTCGTTGTAAGTCTTCTTCCACCGACAAACTCAGATCAACGGCCATCCGCTCCTTGCCCTCAAACGAGTCACCGGTGCCTTCCGGCCATTCAAGGGTCATCAGCGCGTAACGCAGGTCACCGGGCGCGGCGAGTGCCAGAAACGCTTGCAGCCAAACCCCAATGCCGGCAATTGCCGCGACACAAAGGCCGAACGTCAAAACCGTCTTAATGGCCCAGCGATATGGCAAGCCGACCTGTGAGGCCGAGATTTCCATGATGTCCCATGAGTCATAGGCGAAAATCGCCGCGAAATAGATCACCACGGCGATGTAGGGAAGCATGAAGAACGTCGCGCCCAAAAGCTCCAACCATGCCTTCCGGCGGAAGGCCAGATGCTCTCGCACCACATCAACGCGCACCTGGGTGTTCCAGACGACGCCGAAGCCAAGCACCAGAGCCCACAATGCCGTGTGCAGATGCCACTCCGATTCCTGCAGCAAGGTCGATTCGAACAGCTGTCCGAGACCGATTTCCTGGGCCGCGTATTTGATGTCGATTTGGAGTTTG
>JAQBUJ010000313.1 GCA_027623845.1 Pseudomonadota bacterium | reverse complement strand
AGACTCGCAAATACGCTCGATCTTGGGAATCCCAAAACGGACTCTTCCGTTAGGCGGAGACCACTAGGATGTCGCGGATCGGTATACAGCGCAGTCGTTAGAGGGCAGCCGTCAACCGCATCACAAACAGAAGTTGATCGCGACCCGTCTAAAACAACTGTTCGCATCGGAACGTTCAGCGCCAGTTAAAACCAACGGTGCGACTCATATATTACACTTGGCGATTGCTATTTTCAGTTGTTAGTCTCGTCTATCATAAAGCGCCGCAACACTGGAGAGGCGAGTGGTCATGAATAAGTTGGCAGCCACCGCCTAATTAGAATTTGCTATATCTGCGTTATCGCCAGACTCTGATGCGTCAATACGAAAGCTGCACACCAGAATTTTCATGTTGAACTCATCGGGGTCTCCTCCCCCGACAGTTCCGCAATCGTTTCTGTTCTGTATCCCGCCTCTTATCGCGTTCGCGATCGCCGCATATCCGCTATCCGGTTGGCTCGTCGATGACGCGGGTATCTCCTTCGCCTATGCACGCAACCTCGCAAACGGCGACGGTTTTGTATCCCAACCCGGCAAAGATCCGGTGGAAGGTTTCTCCAATCCACTATGGACTCTCATGTTCGTCCCGGGGTTTTGGCTGAACTACGGGGTTCCCCTTTGGGCGGCAAAAATATTCGGTCACGTCTTCAGTTATGGCGCCTTCTTCTTTGGTTTCCAAATTGTTCTACAGTTAACCCGATCACCCCTGGCTGCCTGTCTGGCGATGATATTTTTGGCGCTCAATACATCGTTTGTAGTGTGGAATGTGTCGGGGCTGGAGAATGCGCTTTATGCATTCGAAATTGTGACGCTCGTTTATCTCTGCCTCCTGACGCTCGACCGTCTATCCTGGCAAGTCGCCGCCACGGCGGGTCTGCTTGCGGCGGCCTCCGCCTTGACCAGACCGGAAGGCGTTGTTTTCGCCTTGCTTTGGCCGTCGGCCGTTTTGTTCCGCACAATTGGCAACGGAACGCTGTCTGCGGCAGCGTTACAGTCGTGTTTGGCCTATTTCGTGGCCGTCGCAGTGCCCGTGATCGCCTATAGGGGCATGGCCTTTGTATATTTCGACACTCTACTTCCCAATACCTACTACGCCAAGGGCGGCCCAAGTATAGCAACAGTATTGGGGATATTACTGCTTGACCCGTCATACGTTTACAAAGGCTATGACCTTTTTCGATCGACGTTCATAGTAAAAGGGCTGTTTAGTTTTGCCCTCGTAACGTTCGCGCTGGTTATCTTTGCCAAACGAGCCACTGCACCCCTAATTTTTCTGGTGGGCGCCTCGGCGTTGGCCTTGTTTACGTATGTCTTGTTGCCGACAGATTGGATGATGGAATTTCGGTTTGGCACACCCTTTTTGGTGCTTTTTTACCCAACACTGTTCTCACTCATTTGGCTAGCTGGCGCATCATTCCCCAGAATACCCATTTTTATACGGCAAGCCGCTGTTATCTTTGTTATCTTGGTTTTTTCCGCCTCCTCGACTTTGGTCCATTCGATAAGATTGAACGAATTTTATGACAAACCAACTGTTCCATTCGCCGTCGTTGCTGATCTATTTGGAGACCGCTTTAACCGGGCGGCAAAGCTCCTTGGCGTCGAACAGGCGTCGTTGTTGCTGCCGGATATAGGCGGGACCCTGTTCTATTCCGAGTTGGAAATATTCGACCTAGCCGGGTTAACGGACGCCACCATCGCGCGCTCCCTACGTAAAGACCTAGCGTCACTGCACGGCTACATATTTGATCAAATCAGACCGACGTTTATTCATACCCATGGATATTGGGCGCTCGTGTCGGACCTGGACGCCGGCGTCTCGTTTCGAGAGCAATATATTCCGCTGCGCGAATCCGTCGACGCGGTCGCGAGCGCCAGTGCCGGCCGAATAATATATTCCGGTGACTATGTTCGCAAAGACGCCGTCGAGGGGAATGCGGAGGTGCTCGCTAGGACTAAAACGGCTCTTTATGGGCCTCCATGATTTCATCAATATTTCGGATGGTTCAGCTCCGGGCACGGCCGCCCTACTTGCCCCAGCGCAAGACCAACGGCGCGACGTCGCGGGCCAGCGCCAGCAGTCCGGCGCGGGTGGCGTCGTCGAGGGGGGTGAAGGGATGGCGCACCGTATCGCTGCTAATCACCCCACCGGCCATCATCGCCGCCTTGGCGGCGCGCAGATTGCACTGCCGGTTCTCGAAATTGATCAACGGCAGAATGCGCGCATAGGCCCGGTTCGCCGCCTCGGTGTCGCCGGCAAGATAATCTTTGACCACCGGTCCGATGAGATCGGGCAACAGCGCGCTGGGCATGGTGCCGGTGGCGCCGGCGGCCAGATCGGCCATCAGGGTGATCGATTCCTCGCCGTCGAACGGCCCGGCGATGGCGTCGCCGCCGGCGGCGATCAACGCGCGCAGCTTGGCCGCAGTGCCCGGCGTCTCGATCTTGAAGTAGCGCACCTGGGCGATCTCGCGCGCCAGCCGGGCGAGAAAGCCGACGCTCAGGCTGACGCCGCTCAAGGGAGCGTCCTGCACCATGATCGCAATATCGGCGGCGGCGGCCACGGCGGCGAAATGCTCGAACATGCCGGCTTCGTCGGCGCGCAACAGGGCGCCGTGATAGGGCGGCATCAGCATCAGCGCCTGAGCGCCGGCAGCCGCGGCGCGGCGTGCCCGCTCGACGACGATACGTGTGCCGTAATGGCTGGCGGTGACGATCACCGGGACCCGCTCGGCGATATGATCGAGGCAAAGTTCCAGCAGAATATCGCGTTCGCGGTCGGACAGCGCGAACTGCTCGGAATAATTGGCCAGGATGCAGATGCCGTCGACGCCCTGGTCGATCATGCAGTCGAGGACCCGCTTCATGCCCTCGGGATCGATGGCGCCGGTATCGGTGAAAGGTGTCGGGGCGACGGGCCAGACGCCGCTGTAGGTATGGGTGATGCTCATATGTGTTTGATAGCAAGCCAGAACGATTATGCCCATGGTTGACAGTGTCTCGGGCCGGGACGTTCAATGCGCCTGACATCAGGATAGGGATACAAGCCATGGGCGAGACGCTTTTCACCAATGTCTCCGTGATCGACGGGACGGGGGCCAAACCGTTCGACGCAACGGTGCGGGTCCAGGGAAACCGGATCATGGCCGTGACGCCCGGCGGCGCGGTGGACGGGGCTGGCGCGGAGATTGTCGATGGCGGTGGGACGACCCTGATGCCCGGCCTTACCGATGCCCATGCCCATCTGAGCTTCCTCGATGCCGCCACGCTCGGCGATATCAACGCGTTGTCGGCCGAACGCCACATACTCGAAACAGCTAAAAATGCCCGCAAGATGCTGGATCATGGCTTCACCAGCATGTTCAGCGGCAGCTCCGCCCGCGACAATCTCGAAGTGGCACTGCGCGACGCGATCAACGCCGGCGACATCCCGGGGCCGCGGCTCAAGGCGGCCACCCGGCAGATGACGGTCACCGGCGGGTTTGGCGATATCGGCCGCGAGGATGCCTATTCGCTGGTCCTCGATGGGCCCGAGGCGTTTCGCAAGGCTTGCCGTGCGGCCGCGCGTGCCGGGGTGGATACCTTCAAGATCGTGCCGTCGGCCATGGGCTCGGGCTCCGACCCGTTGGCCGAGGACACCGCCATGTCGGACGACGAGGTGGCCGCTGTGTGCGCCGTGGCCCGGCAGCGCAACCGGATGGTCGCGGCCCACGCCCGCTCGGCCGATGCCGTGAAGATGTGCGTGCGCAACGGCGTGCAGGTGATCTATCACGCGACCCTGGCCGACGAGGAGGCCAAGGATATGCTGGAGGCCAGGCGTGACAGCGTGTTTGTCGCGCCTGCCATGGGCCTGCCTTATGGCCGCCTGACGGAAGGCGAGAAATACGGCGTCTCCACCGATGATTTCACCCGGGCGCGGGCCGAGAAGGAAATCGAGACGGTCAGCGCGACGATGGCCGATCTGCGCAAGCGGGGCATCCGGGTGCTGCCGGGCGGGGATTACGGCTTCAAGTGGAACCCCCATGGCCGAAACGCCCGGGATCTTCACATGTTCGTCGAACTGTTCGGGTTTACGCCGCTGGAGGCGATCCAGGCGGCGACCCAGGCCGGCGGCGAGCTTATGGGGGAGCCCGGGTGCCTCGGTGTGATCGCAGAGGGCGCATTCGCCGATCTGTTGCTGGTGGATGGCGATCCGACAAAGGACATCGCGATCCTGCAGGATCCGGACCGGTTCCTGGCGATCATGAAGGACGGCGCGTTCCATAAGGCACCACCGGAAAATCGGGCAGGACAGCAGGTCGCTGCCGAATAATCGAAGACCAGGCCGGCATCGCCGGCCAAGGGGGAAGAGACAATGAAACTGGTGACATTCACGGCCGGCGGCGGCGCGCCGCGGGTCGGCGCGTTGAGCGAAGACGAGACGCGGGTCATCGATCTCGCGGCGGCGGACGATCAGCCCTATTTTCAGACCATGCTGGCCCTGATCGAGGCGGGTGATCCCGCGGTCGCGCGGGCCCGCGAAATCGTCGCCGCATCGGGGGATGATGCGGGTGGCGGGACGGGTTTTCCACTGGCGGATATCGCGCTTCTCACGCCGGTTCCACAGCCTCCGCAGATACGAGATTTTCTGTGCTTTGAGAGGCACTTACTTAATTCTTTTGATATGTTGCGCAAGAAAAAGGCGCAGGCTGAACCCGACCCGGAAGAGGCGCTCAAGCGCTTCGAGGCCGAGGGCGCGTTTGCCGTCCCGCAGATCTGGTACGACCAGCCCTTGTTCTACAAGCCGAGCCGCCTGGGTGTGATCGGGACGGGCACGGATGTCATCTGGCCGTTCTTCTCGAACATGCTCGACTACGAGATGG
>JAQBUJ010000312.1 GCA_027623845.1 Pseudomonadota bacterium | reverse complement strand
CCACCAGCCATGGGCGAAGACCCGGCGGGGCGGCTCAAGCCCCGCAGCCATCAAAAAGGCCGGCCAATAGACCGCGTGAAACCGCAAGATGTCCTTGCCGACCATATGGATGTCAGCCGGCCAGAATTTCTGGTAGGTCTCGCTTTCGGTGTCCGGGAACCCGGCGGCGGTGATGTAATTGGTCAGCGCATCCAGCCAGACATACATGATATGCGCGTCGTCGTCCGGCACCGGAACGCCCCATTTGAAGCTGGTGCGCGAGACCGACAAATCGCGCAGCCCTCCCGAGACGAAACTGATCACCTCATTGCGCCGGCTGTTCGGTGCGATGAAATCCGGGTTGGTGTCGTAGAAGGCCAGCAGTGGTTCCTGCCATTTGGAAAGGTCGAAGAAATAACTCGGTTCCTCGACCCACTCGACCGGCGCCCCGGTCGGCGCGATGCCGTCGACCAGTTCGCTTTCAGCAAAATACGCCTCGTCGCGCACCGAGTACCAACCTGCGTATTTGCCAAGGTAGATATGGCCATTGGCGATCAGGCGGCGCCAGATTTCCTGTACCGAGCGAATGTGGCGCGGCTCGGTCGTGCGAATGAAATCATCATTGGCGATGTCCATGGCCGGCAATAGATCGCGGAAATTCTGCGAGACCTTGGTCGTGAAGGCCAGCGGGTCCAAGCCGGCAGCTTCGGCCGCGGTTTCAACTTTCTGGCCATGCTCGTCGGTGCCGGTCAGGAACATCACCTCATAACCGTCCAACCGCTTGAAACGAGCCATCGCGTCGCAGGCCAGCGTCGTGTAAGCGTGGCCGATATGCGGCACGTCGTTCACATAATAGATTGGCGTGGAGATATAGAAGCGCGGCGTGCTCATTGACATTATCCCTGATGCCGCAGCCGGACCGGTCTGCGGGACCTTCACCTAGCCTGCACCGCATCGCACATCAAGGCCCATTGCTAATCCCGCGCCTATCCAGCGAGTTCGCGCATCATCGACATTACCATTTGTTTGCGGTCAAGGTTGAGCCCTGTGCCACGCCGCAGCGTGTTTTCGGCTTGCTCCAGACGCTCGCAACACCCGGCCAGTCCGAACCGCCCGACCAGGGCGTTGAAGATCTTCGCTTCACCGGGAATAGTTTCGGTTGCCGTCGATTGTCCGGCGGCCAAACGACGGACCCCCTGGCCAAGCCACCAAAGCAACAAATTCATGCGCTTGGGCAGCGGGTCACCATCCTCGCCCTTGCCCCGGCGAAGCCATATTTCACAAGCCTCATGCAGCCGCTTGCGGTCGACCGGCGGCGCGCCATCCAGCAATCTGACCGCGTCGCGCAGGACCGTCGGTCCCTGGTTTGCAGCGATTTCCAGCGCCCGCCCGATGCTGCCCTCGGCCAACCGGGTGGCCATGCTTGCCAGATCCGGGTCCAGGTTTGGTTCAAACAAATTCAGTAACGCGCCGACGTCCGGATCAGGCAGCGGCGCAAGATGCAGCTTGCGGCAACGCGAGCGGATGGTCGGCAGCAAGCCGCCCGGCGCATGGCTCACCAGGATCAGCAAGGCGCGTTTCGGCGGCTCTTCCAACAGTTTCAGCATGGCGTTGGCGGCGTTGCGGTTCATCTCATCGACACTGTCGACGATCACCACGCGCCAACCGCCGCCAGCCGGCGTCAGTCGCAAAAAACTGGACAGCGTCGCAACGTCCTCGACAACGATATCCCGTCGCAATGTCTTGGTTTTTTGGTTGATGGATCGCTCGATGACCAATAGGTCCGGGTGCCCGCCATTGGCCACCAGACGGGCCGCCGGAAGCGTCGGGTCAACCGCCAATCCCTCGGTTACCGGTCCAAGCTCCGCCTCGCCGAACAGGCCGGGGCCGGAATCCTCCGCCGCGCCGGCAGCACTGTTGTGCAGGGCAAACCGGGCCAGGCGAAACGCTAGGGTCGCTTTGCCGATGCCGCGCGGCCCGGTGAACAACCAGGCATGCGGCATGCGGCCGCTGTTCCAGGCCTCCAGCAGGCGGGTCTCGGCTGCGTCATGCCCGATCAGGCCGGTGGTCTGACGCGGCGGCGTTATCTCTGCCAAGCTCACCCCGGTAGATCCTTTGCCAGCTTCGTCCAAACCACATCAAGCGCCGCTTTTGCCACCTCATCAACCGCGCCGGACGCGTCTAGGCTGACGATTCTCGCCGGATCGCCAGCCGCCAGTTCGGCAAATCCTCGCCGCAGCGACTGGTGGAAATCCAGGGTCATGCGCTCGAACCGGGTCTCCTCCGTTGCCGACGCCTGATCTCGGGTCCGGGTGCGGGCCAGCCCGGTTTCAGCCGGCAGATCCAATAGCACTGTCAGGTCCGGCGCCACATCGCCCAGAACCAACCGATGCAACTGATCCAGCCAGGCGCGCTCGACGCCTCGGCCCACCCCTTGATAGACCAGGGTGGAATCAGCGAAGCGGTCGGAAATAACCCAGTCGCCGCGTTTGAGCGCCGGCTCGATCAGCCGCACCCAATGATCCCGCCTGGCGGCATAGAGCAGCAGCGCTTCGGAAACCGGCTCCCATCGACCGGGCTCTCCGGTAACCAGCAGGCCGCGTATATCTTCGGCTCCGGGAGAGCCGCCGGGCTCTCGGGTGACGGTAACCTGGATTCCAGCCTCTCGAAGCGCCGTGGCCAGCAAGCGGACCTGGGTTGATTTTCCCGCGCCCTCGCCGCCCTCGAACGTCACGAAGCGCCCGTGGCCGGCGTTCAATGGCTTAGCCACCGGCGCCCCAAAGCAAATAGGTGACGGCGGCCAGCACCCGATTGAACGTCCCAAGCTGGGCCACGTCCGCGGCGGCGAGCATCGGGAGCTCCCTGGTTTCTATTCCTGGCCCCGCGACCTTGAGGGTGGCGATACGCTGACCCTTGATGATCGGCGCCGGGACCGGCTCTTCGGCCACAACGGTGAGCTTAATCTTCTTGCGGGTCGAACGCGGCAAGGTCAGCCGAAGGTCTTTTTCGAGAACCAAGGGCACGGTCTTGGCATTGCCCAACCAGACATCCAGCGTCTCGACCGTCTCACCGGCTTTCAGCAGATCGTAATTGTCGAACTCGCGAAATCCCCATTCGATGAGAGATTGCGACTCGCTGGTTCTCTCGCGAACGCTCTTCAGCCCGTTGATTACCAGCACCAACCGGCGCTCGCCGCGTTCAACCGACGCGGTCAATCCGTAACCCGCCGCTTCGGTGTGACCGGTTTTCAATCCATCGGCGCCGATGCCTTTGTAAAGCAGCGGGTTGCGGTTGCCTTGTTTGATCTTGTTATAGGTAAAGGTGGTCTCGGAGTAGATCGGGTAAAATTCTGGAAAATTGCGGATCGTCGCGGTTGCCAAAGTCGCCAAATCGCGGGCGGTCATACGATGCTGTGGGTCCGGCCAGCCGGTGGCGTTGCGGAACTCACTGCTCGCCATGCCCAGTTCATGCGCCTTGTTGGTCATTTCCTCGGCGAAGGCCGCCTCGCTGCCCGCCAGGGCTTCGGCCATGGCGATCGCCGCGTCATTGCCGCTCTGAATGACGATGCCGCGCAATACATCCGAGACTTTTACCCGGCTGTTAAGCTCGACAAACATTTTCGAGCCGCCTTTGCGCCAGGCTTTTTCGCTGATCGGGATTTCGTCATCCAGAGCGAGCCGACCTTCCTTGATCCGCTCAAACGCCAGATAGGCGGTCATGATTTTGCTCATCGACGCCGGCGGCATCAGCACATCGGCGTTTTTGTCGAACAATACGGCGCCGGTCTCGAAATCGATCAGCAGGGCTTCACGGGCGGCGCTTTCGATCGCCCGAGCATTACCACTGCCCAGGAGTATGAAACCCAGCCCAGCCACCGCGATCGCCTGGCCGAAGCGCTGTCTTACCGTCATAGCTGATCCTTCGCCCGCGACTGGCTGCTGCACTGTTTTATCCCGCTCAGCAAACTGAATAATTTATAATAGTGGAAAAACGATGGCGTCCAACCGACCTTGTTGTTCAATCAACGATGATGCGGGCGACGATGATGCGGGCGCCGGGGAAACCTCGGGCGATCACCTGGGCTAAAACCCGGTCGGCCATCCCGACATCGTTTAACGGGCCAATCCGGACCCGGTAAAATTGCTTACCGTCGACCTGAACCCCGTAGACGCTGGCCGAGCCAACATCCGAAAGCTTCGATTTCAACCGACTCGCATTGCCTTGCTTGGAGAACGAGGCGGCTTGAACAAACAGGTTGGTCGGCTCGACAGGCTGATCCTGCAGCACCGACCGGCGGCTTTGGCGGGTCAGCTCAACAGCGCTTTTGGCCGGTAGCGTGACTTTCTCCACCGCCGTTTCGGGTGGCGGCGCCAGGGTTGTTCCCGGAACCGGCGTCAGGGCCGCGACCGAGACCGACGACACCGGCACCGCGTCCGGGGCATTGGCGTTCGCCACGACCGGCGCCGGCACCCGGCCGGCTTGCGCCATCTTGGCGGCCTCCCGGCTCTCCCGAGGCAGGAGTTGGACCCGCACCCGGGCGGTTCCCCGGCGTTCAAAACCCAATAGCTGGGCGCCCCGGCGGGACATGTCGATGATCCGTCCATGGGCGAACGGCCCTCGATCATTGATCCGAACCACCAGAGCCCGTCCATTTTCCAGATTGGTGACCCTGACCACGCTCGGCAACGGCAGGGTTCGGTGCGCGGCGCTGACCGCGTTCTGGTCAAAAACCTCGCCGTTGGCGGTTGGTTTGCTGTGAAAGTTCGGCCCGTACCACGAGGCGACACCGGACTCGTCATAGCCGTAATCGACCCTTGGGTAGTACCAGACGCCCTTGATTTGATACGGGCTGCCGACCTTGTAGCGACCGATCGATTTCGGCCCCTCGCCGAGCGAGCGGATCTGCTTGGCGGTGTTCGCCAGGAACGCCGTCTCGG
>JAQBUJ010000311.1 GCA_027623845.1 Pseudomonadota bacterium | reverse complement strand
CCATCGGAACCCGGGATTGGGCACATGGGTTCTGATCAATGGAAGGTGGTATTACCCAGCGCCATCGCCGGCTTCTGGCTGCTGGCCATGCTGGTTGCCGGGTTCGAGGGGGCGGCCCATGCCGCCGGCGACAGTGTCGGTGGCACCTGGGGCGTTGTGCAGGCTGACGGGGCGCCGAAATGCGCCGGTACGACGGTGCTGGTGTTTCATCAAGGCCGCTATTTCAAGGTGCTGCCCAATGTCGGCTCGACCGGCGGCAATAACCAGTTGATCCTGGCCCATTCCGCCTACCAATTGCGCGGTGACCGGTTGGTGGTGGCCCCGTCGCTCTCCTTCACCCAGCCGGAACCGCGCCAAACCTTTTTGGTGCAACGCATCGGTGAGCCGGCGCTGATCCTTCAAGGCAAGGACCGCGTCACCTTCAAACGCTGCCCACCGATTAACCCGGCGAAGTTGGACGCAGTGGTGAAGTAAGCCCGGCAGGGTCGCAGCTATTCCCTTCACACCGGCAGTGGGTTTCACACCGGCAGTGGGTTTCACACCGGCAGTGCGCTGGCGCCGATGCGCCGGGAGCGCAAAAACAAAGCGCCGATCATCACGAAGTTCATCACGTTGAAAGCCAGGCCGGTCAGGAAAGCCGGGCCATAGGACCCGGTCAGATCGTACATCTGTCCCGCCATCCAGCCGCCCAAGGCCATTCCCAGCGCGGCGAACATGTATTGCGCCGCGATCCGCCAGCCGATCTGGCTGACCGGGAACCACATCCGCAGCATCATCGGGTAACATGGCATGATGCCGGCGAAGCCAAACCCGAACATCACCGCCGCGATGTACAGTCCGCTCAGGCTCTCGGTCATCGAGAAGACGAACAGCATCATCGCCTGGCAGGCAGAGCCGATCAGCAGGGTCGGCACTGCGCCGATCCGGTCGGCCAACATGCCGAAGCCGATCCGGCTGATAAACCCGGCGATCATCATCACCGACAACAGCTCCGCCGCCCGCGCCGCCGGGTGGCCAAGATCGGTGGCGTGGCTGACCAGATGCACAACCGGCATCGCCATGGCCGTGCAACAACCAATGACCGCCAGCCACAACATGCCCTGCACCAGGTTTGCCGGCAGCCCAAGCACCAGACCATCGGCGGCGTTCCGGTCCACCGGCGCCCCGGCCGGCGGCACCGGCGGCTTTGGCCGGATCAGCCAAGCCAGCGGCAACATCGTGCAGATTGCGAAGACCGAATAATAGAAATAGGTCTCGCGCCAACCGACGCTGTCATTCAAAAAGCGGATAAGCGGCGGCCAGAGCGCCCCCGACAATCCCTGTCCCGAAGCGATGATCGAAATCGCCAGCCCGCGCCGCCGGTCGAACCAGCGGGTCGCATTGGCGATCAACGGCGCGATCATCGCCGCCTTGCCGAGAAAGCCGATGAACAATCCATTGGCCAGAAACAGGCTCCAGCGATCCTCGGCGAAGCTGGCGATAAAGGCCCCGAGCGCGATCATTACCGAGCCGAACAGCACCGGCTGCAGGATGCCGCGCTTGTCCATCCACCAACCCATGATGATCCCGCCGGTGCCGGCGCCGATCATCATCAGCGAATAGGCCATCGACGGCACCCAGCGCGCGGTCTCCAAATCAGCGGCGATCGGCTTCAAGGTGACGAACAAAATATTCGGCGCCCCAAGCCCGATACTGTGCAGCAGCAACGAGGCGATGATCACCACCCAACCATAGGAGGTTTCAACGCTGTGAGGATGGGGATGGGCTTGAGACATGGGGATACTCGTGGTGGGTGTGATGGAGGCGCCGACGCCCGAGCGTAAACCGGAGCGTTCGATCCTCGGCGCAGTGTCGCGCCCATCGCCTTGAAAGGCGAGCGATAACCCAACCACAATATCGAGAGCAGCAGAGAACCCGCATATCTGATACCCATCCGCCGGTCGGATTGACCCTATCGCTCCAAGCCGCCTAGGTTGTTGATCTGGTCCGCGATCCCCCGTATTCCAATGCGCTCCGCATTGTCACTCCATTCCATCCACACAGGCAAAATGAGGAACAACCCGATGACCATTGGCTTCCGCATCCTCAACCGCGCCCGCAAGGTCGACCTTGATGTGGCAAAGAAATTCCTCGACCTGCCGGTGGCCAATGTCTCCGACAGCATGTGGCGGATGAGCGCCGGCGGGGGGCGGCTCCGGCCCTATCACAAGTCCGGGCAGATGGCCGGGCCGGCGCTGACGGTGAAAGCGCGACCGGGCGATAATCTGATGTTGCACAAGGCGATCGACATGGCCGAGCCCGGCGACATCATCGTCTGCGACGGTGGCGGCGACCTGACCAATTCGCTGATGGGCGAGCTGATGCTGGCGCATGCGGTTCAGCGCCGGGTCGGCGGCTTCGTGCTTGATGGCGCGGTGCGCGATGTCGAGGCTTTCCTGCAGACTAATTTGCCGGTGTTTGCGGCTGGCGTTTCGCATCGCGGCCCCTACAAGGACGGGCCGGGCGAGATCAATGTACCGATCGCCCTGGACGGCATGGTGATCGAGCCGGGTGATCTGGTGATCGGTGATTGGGACGGGGTGCTGGCGGTGCCCTATGACGAGGTCGCCGGCGCACTGGCCCGAACCCAGGCCAAGCAGGACGCCGAGGTCGAGCAGATGGCCCAGATCAAGGCCGGCACATCGGATCGCTCCTGGGTCGATGCGACCTTGCGTGAGCGCGGCTGCGAGATGCCGTAAACCGAGATACCATAAACAGCGTCTCGCCGGTTGCACTTGCGCGACCGCTCGCCCACATTGAGGCCATGCGCGAGGCTTTCACCGACTATGCCCTGGGGCCGAACCCCGACGATCCGCGGCTGACCGAACGAGTCAGCGGCATCGATCATCAGGGCCGGACGATCGAAACCTCGGTCGTGGCCGAGCGGCCGTTGACGATCTTTCTCAACCGCCAGGAGATCGTCACCGCGATGACCATCGGCGACTATCCCGACATGCTGGCGGTCGGGTTCCTGCTGAACCAGAACATGCTGCGCGCCGACGATGTGGTCACCGCGATTGATTATGACGAGGATCTTGAGGTCGTCGTCGTGCGCACCGAGCGCGAGACCGACTACGAGGACAAGCTGCAAAAAAAGACCCGCACCTCCGGCTGCGCCCAGGGCACGGTGTTCGGTGACCTGATGGAAAAGTTTGAGGACATCGATCTGCCGAAGGACGCGCCGCTCAAAACTTCCTGGATCTACACGCTTTCCGCCAAGATCAACGCCACGCCGAGTCTCTATCTGGAGGCCGGTGCGATCCATGGCTGTGTGCTTTGCCATGAAGATAAGCCGCTGATCTATATGGAAGATGTCGGTCGGCACAACGCCGTCGACAAGATCGCCGGCTATATGTTCATGCATGGCGTCAGCGCCGCCGACAAGATTTTCTACACCACCGGTCGGCTAACCAGCGAGATGGTGATCAAGACCGTGCAGATGGGCGTGCCGATCCTGATCTCGCGCTCCGGCTTTACCGCCTGGGGGGTTGATCTGGCGCGCCAGGCCGGGTTGAGCCTGATCGGCCGAGCCAAGGGAAAGCGCTTCGTCGTGTTGGCCGGTCAGGACCGCTTGACCTTCGACGCCGATCCGAACGCGGTGCCGGAAGAAGCCAAGCGTTCCGGTCGCAAGGCGGGCCGGGATGAACGCTCAAAAGACCGGGCGGAAGTCTGAAATGGCCCAACCTGATATGGCTACATTAGGCATCGTCGGGGTGCTGCTGGCCGGCGGGCAATCCCGACGCATGGGCGGCGGTGATAAATGCCTGCGGATGCTCGGCGACCAAACCATTCTGGCGCGGATCATCGAACGCGCCCGCCCGCAGGTTTCCGCCCTGGTGCTTAACGCCAATGGCGATCCGGCGCGGTTCGCCGATTGCGGCCTGGCGGTGACACCGGATAGCGTCGAGGGCTTCGCCGGGCCGCTGGCCGGGGTGTTGGCCGGGCTTGACTGGGCAGCGGAACAGGCGCCGGACTGCCAATGGGTCGCCAGCTTCGCCACCGACGCGCCGTTCCTGCCTGAAGATTTGGTGTCGCGGCTATTGGCCGCCATCGAACGCGATGGCGCCGAGCTTGCCTGCGCCGCCTCGGATGGCCGGACCCATCCGGTATTCGGGCTCTGGCCGGTCCGGCTGCGCGAGGCGCTGCGCCAAGCGATGATCAACGAGGATATTCGCAAGGTTGATCGCTGGACGGCGCGGTATCGGTTGGCCAAGGCGACGTTCGAAACCCGCGAACTTGACCCGTTCTTCAACGCCAATAGACCCGAGGATCTGGAGACAGCGGCGGCGTGGGTGAGCCGGCGCTAATCAGCGAACGTCCTGGTTCGGCAGGCAAAAAAACAGGGCGATTTGAGGTCCAAGCTTAGGCGATTTAGGCCAAGCCGACCGAGTTTTTATCCTTGAACAGTACTTGATCTAGCGCGGTGATTTTCACCATAGGGTGATTTCTTATAGAATTCGCAACCTTTGAACTGTAAGAAAATCGTAAGTTTCAAAAAAATGCGGATTGAGTATAGTTAACCACTCGCCAACACATTGGACAGTGAATTCCCTGTGGAATATAACGACCAACTTAAGCGCCCAATGGTCGACACGATTGTCGACGGTATCGTCACCATCGACACCAGGAACGGTGGAGACTTTCAACCCGGCGGTAGAGCGGATTTTCGGCTAGCTTTCAATCCGCTTAGCGTGCTTTTACCGACCCGATGTCGATTGGTTTCTACATCGAGCCGGCCGGAGCTACTCTCGATCTTCGGGACGAGGCAGAATGGAAAATATCGATTAAATAATATTCCGAGAAAAAATTATAATAATATACCCCGACTCTCCGCGGACCCGAAAAAGGCTGGTATTTTCGCTGAAGAGGGATTCTTATCGGG
>JAQBUJ010000310.1 GCA_027623845.1 Pseudomonadota bacterium | reverse complement strand
CCCGGTCCTCATCAGCGCCGGGCGCCTCTCCAATGAACATCACATCGGCATTGGGGTTGCCGTCTGCGAACACAAGAGTCTTCGCCGTGTGTTTAAGCGCGCATCCCTCGAAACGCTCCAAACTTTCCCGTAACGCCGCCAGATCGGTCGCGCCGCCCGCCGCCGCACGCGCTTGAAGATCGGGTGCGTCTTGCGCGTTGACCGGTCGGTTTGGAACAGCCCCAGCGTTTGGCGTTTGGCCAGCGGGCGGCGGCGTTACAGAGCTGTATGCCGCCACTTCGGATTGACGGGGCACGGCGATAACCGCCGTGCGGGCATGCTCCGTCGCCGCAAATCGATCGATCGGATGATCCACCAGCGTCTCGTCGACACCCGCATCCCGATACCACGCGAGAAGCTGCTCCACAGCTTGTCCCGCACCGGCTGGGTGACCCGTTATCTGTTCGCTCATCGTCGACCCTCGGTCATCTTGCCGTAGCCGTGACCCTGTGTCAGATATGACACGAACACAGCGCAAGGCAAAGGTGGACGCACGGGGATGGAAAGAGAATCAATGGAATATGATGTCGTGATCGTCGGGGCCGGCCCATCCGGCCTGTCGACGGCGATCCGACTCCGCCAAATCGCCGAGGAGACCGGGACGGAGCTGAGCGTCTGCGTGATCGAAAAAGGTTCCGAGGTTGGCGCCCATATTCTGTCCGGCGCGGTGCTGGAACCACGGGCGTTGAACGAGCTGTTTCCGGACTGGAAAGAGCGCGGCGCCCCGCTGCACACACCGGTGGCCCAGGACAAGTTCATGTTCCTGACCCGCAAATCCGGCTTTCGCATGCCCACACCGCCGCAGATGAATAATCACGGAAACTATATCATTAGCCTGGGTAACCTATGCCGGTGGCTGGCCGAACAGGCCGAGGCGATGGGCGTCGAGATCTACCCGGGTTTTGCGGCGGCGGAGGTGCTGTACGCCGAGGACGGGTCGGTGCGCGGTATCGCCACCGGCGACATGGGCATCGGCAAGGATGGTGAACCGACCGCCAACCACACGCCCGGTATCGAACTGCACGCCAAGCAAACAGTATTTTCCGAGGGTTGCCGCGGATCCTTGACCAAAACCCTGTTCGAGCGCTTCAATCTGCGTGATGGAACGGGTCCACAGACCTACGGCATCGGCATCAAGGAACTCTGGGAGGTTGACCCTTCCGTGCACCAGGAAGGCCTGGTCCTGCACACGATCGGATGGCCGGTCGATTCCACCACTTATGGCGGATCATTCCTCTATCATCTTGAGAATAATCAAGTTTCCGTGGGTTACGTCATCGGCCTCGATTATCAGAACCCGCATCTAAGCCCTTTTGACGAGTTCCAGCGCTTTAAGACCCACCCGAAAATTCGGCCGTTTTTCGAGGGTGGGAGACGTATCGCCTACGGCGCGCGCGCCATTAACGAAGGCGGGTTTCAGTCGATTCCAAAACTCACCTTTCCGGGCGGTCTGATTGTTGGTTGCGCCGCCGGTTTCGTTAACGTGCCCAAGATCAAGGGCTCCCACACCGCGATGAAGTCCGGCATGACGGCGGCCGAGGCCATTGCGGCGGCGCTGAGCACGGCAGGCGAAAACGGCCACGGACTGGAGGTTGCGGATTACGGCGATCGGCTGAAGAACACCTGGGTTTGGGAGGAGCTTCGCCAGGTGCGTAACATTCGTCCGGGTTTCCGCTCCGGCCTGCTGTTTGGGCTGGTCCACGCAGCCATCGACACCTATCTCTTCAGGGGCAAGGCGCCGTGGACACTGCGACACCATCCCGATCACGAATCCCTTCGGCCGGCGGCGCATTGCGAGAAGATCAGCTATCCAAGGCCGGATGGCGAAGTCAGCTTCGACAAACCGTCCTCGGTGTTTATCTCCAACACCAACCACGAAGAAAATCAGCCCGCTCACCTGACCTTGAAGGACGCGGACATTCCAGTGAACTACAATCTGGAATATTATGATGCGCCGGAGCAGCGATTCTGCCCAGCGGGGGTCTATGAAATCGTCCTGGATAGTGATGGAGAGAACCCCGCCTTGCAGATCAATGCGCAGAACTGCGTGCATTGTAAGACTTGCGATATCAAGGACCCGACACAGAACATAAATTGGGTTGTTCCCGAAGGCGGCGGTGGACCCAATTACCCGAATATGTAGAGGAGAATTGGACGTGCCCATTGCCCTGAAGGTTAGGCGGAGCGACATGGTTGCGCGCGGTCCGATTGGCCTGACCAGGGGAATGGTCATGGCGGCGGTGGTCCTGGCGCCGGTGGTCACGGGGCTGGCCGGTTGTCAGACACCGGCAATTGATGCGCCGCACGGCTCCGCGAGCCTCAGCCAGCCGATGCCGGTTTCCATCGCCGGCAGCTACCTCGTGGCGCGGCAAGCCTATAAGTTAAGAGATCTGGGGCATGCGGCGTCGTATTTCGAGGTCGCCCTGAATGAGGATCCGGAAAACCAAGCGCTGATAAAGCGCACGTTTTTGACCGAACTTGAATATGGCAGCGTCCCGGCGGCGGTCACATTGGCCGAACGCGGGGTGAAGGGCGGCGCCCCGGCGCCGTTTATGCTTTTGACCTTGGCGTTGAATCAGGCGAAAGCCGGAAATTGGGCCGCTGCCGAAGACTTTCTGCTGCGGCTACCCCAAAGCCGTCTCAATCAAATCCTGCGCCCGTTGCTGGCGGGCTGGGTTGCCGTCGGTCAAGCGGATTGGTCCGGTGCCCGCAAGTCCTTCGCCATGGTCGAAGCGCTGTCAGGCTTCGAAGTTCTGGCGCTGCTTCATTCCGGGCAAGCGGCGCGGTTGGAGGGTGACCTGACCACTGCCGATACCGCCTTCCAAAGCGCCCTGGAGAAAAGCGGTTCACCGCCACTGCGGCTTAGTCTTGCGGCAGCGCTCTTTTACGCCTCCACCCAGCGACCTGAAAAATCCGGGCAGGTATTGGCGAAACGATCGGAGCGGGACTACGACGCCCTTGGTGTGGCGGCCGTCCTCAAACGAGCCACCGCAGGGCAACCGGTTCCGGGATTGGTCGGTTCCGCCAGTGATGGGATGGCCGAAGCCCTGTTCGACATCGCCAGCGCCCTCCAGCGCGAGCGCGGCAACAACGCCGCGATGATCATGGCGCAATTGGCCTTGTACATGCGGCCTGGCTTTCCCTTGGCCCAGCTTCTGGTTGGCGAGATTCTCGACGATCGGCGCCACCACCAGGCGGCGCTGAATATTTATCGTCGGATTTCCACTGAGTCGGCCTATCACTCGATGGCGCAGCTGCGGGCTGCTTCCAGCTTGCAGGACCTGGAACGGATCGAGGAATCTATCGCGCTGTTAAAGGGCCTCGCCAATCGCCGGTCGACGGACCCGACGCCCTGGACCCGGATCGGCGACATGCAGCGGACCGCCAAGCGTTGGAGCGCCGCTATTGACGCCTATGACCTTGCTGTGGCGCGCATCGGCAGCGTTCAAGCCCGGGATTGGACGCTGTTTTATACGCGGGGCATCGCGCTGGAGAGGACCCAAAACTGGAAACGGGCCGAGGCAGACTTCTTAAAGGCGCTGGAGCTCGCTCCCAACCAACCCTATGTGATGAACTACCTGGGCTATTCCTGGACCGAACAAGGGATCAATCTGAAACAGGCCGAGGGAATGATCCAAAAAGCGGTCAATCTCAGACCCGAGGATGGCTATATCATCGACAGCCTCGGCTGGATTCTCTATCGCACCGGCAGGTTTATGGAAGCCGTTCCCAAATTGGAAAGAGCCGTCCAGCTACGACCGAACGATCCGACGATCAACGACCATCTCGGTGACGCCTATTGGCGCGTCGATCGGCGAATCGAAGCGCGTTTTCAATGGCGTCGCGCCTTATCGATGGATCCCGAGCCGGAATTGGTGTCGGAAATCGAAAGCAAGCTGAAACAGGGCTTGCCGCCGCCGGTAATACTAAGAGAACACAGCAAAAAGGTTGGTATCCGGCGTGTACCGGACGCTTGAACTCATTGCCCCCGCCAAACTCAATCTGACATTGCGGGTCGTTGGCCGGCGGGCCGATGGGTATCACCTGCTGGACAGCCTGACCGCGTTCTGCGGATTTGGCGATCGGCTCACCGTGCAGCTTTGTAACACCGGCGACAGTGTCGTTGTTTCCGGGCCTTTCGCAGAGAGTATCAACAGCGGAAATATTGTATCGAGGGCGGTAGATCTTTATCGAGCGGCCACCGGCCTCGCGGCCTCGGTGAAAATCACCATCGAGAAAAACATCCCTGTGGCCGCGGGCCTTGGCGGCGGGTCCAGCGACGCCGGTGCGGTGTTGCGGGCGCTGCAGGGGCTCGCACCCGAGCCGTTGCCAGTGGCGGATCGCCCTGGCGCTCGGCGCCGATGTCCCGGTTTGCCTGCGAGGACAGAGTGCTCGTATGCGCGGGATTGGTGAAAGGCTGGACCGGGTCGGCTCTCTACCGCCGGTCAGCTTGGCTCTGGTCAATCCCGGCGTCGGGGTCGCCTCATCCAACATTTTTCGCAATTTCAACGGCCCCTATTCCGCCCCGCGATCTCCGCTATCGGGGATTTGGCCGGCCGAGGCGTTGTTTGGGTATATCGGTACGCGCGCACCGAACGACCTGACCGCGCCGGCCACGGCTTTGGTCCCCGAAATCTCGGACGTTCTAGCGGCTCTGCAAAGCCAGCCGGGGGTCCGGTGTTCCGGAATGTCCGGGAGCGGAGCAACTTGTTTCGCCTTATTCGACGCCGGCAATGACGACTTGGCCCGTAACGCCGCCGCAAACGCCCGGTCACACGGCTCGTGGGGCGTCGCTACTCATTTGCTGCCCTAAATGGCCAATCCGGTTAATACCAATTTGCGCTGAGGCTGACTCGCGAGGGATTCCCATATTTAGTGTTTTGTGATTCATTCA
>JAQBUJ010000309.1 GCA_027623845.1 Pseudomonadota bacterium | reverse complement strand
CGGTCCCGATAAGGCCGAACGGATCGGATAGCGCCGGGAATAGCCCGCCGACATCAATCCACCGCCGCTTTGGCTGACCGTCGGCTCCACGACGACGCCGAGGTCGGCCACCGATTTGGTCAGGCGATCGAGATAGGCGCTCATCACTGTCAATAGCGCCGCATTCAGTACCGTCGTCGAAAACCGCTCATATTCGCGAAATTCCGGATAGACCATGGACGAGGTCATTACCGACACGTCCTCGCCTAAACTCTGCCGAAGGATCTCGGCGGCGCGCTCCTCATGCGCCGGAAAAGCATGGGAATGCAGGAAACAGACGGCAACGCAATCGATCCCTTCACCGACCATCTCCTCGGCGACCCGGCGCACTGCGGCTTCGTCCAGGGCCCTATGCACCACGCCGTCGGCCCGCATGCGTTCCGGCACCTCATAACGCAGCCAGCGAGGCACCAGCGGTTTCGGAAAATCCTGATGAATATCGTAAACCTTGGGCCGGATCTGCCGACCGATTTCCAGCAGATCGCGAAACCCCTGGCTGGTCACCACGGCCACTTTGCCAACCCGGCGTTGGATCAATGCGTTGGTGCCAACCGTTGTGCCATGGCCGAACCGGACGATGTTTCCGGCGTCGAGTCCATGGGTCGCCAGCACTTCCTTCAACCCATCGACAATCGCCTGGTCGGGCCGGTCCGGACTTGAGGGGAGCTTATGCAGAATCTGCCGGTTCTGGCCGGGAATGCTGACGGCGAAGTCGGTAAACGTACCGCCGACATCGACACCGATATGAATTTCCATGGAATTCTTCGCCTATTTGTTCATTAGAGGGCTTGGCGACGGCCTGGACCGTCATGGGTGAAAAGAAATCCCACCTGGGCGGTCATCCGAAATCATATGCAGGAAGCCGGCGCAGACAATTACCGATCGCCAAACGGTCCTTCTTGAGATTTTCGGCCGAAGCTTTCCAGAAGAACTTGTCCTTGTTGATTTTCCGGCCGCCGACCACATTACCATCGGTGGACGAGGCATATGGATTGCGCCCGAGATTAATTTGATAAAGCATCGTCTGCTTCTCAACCATCAGCTTGTTGAGATCCCGCCGGGTGTTGGCCAGGATGCGGTCCTTGTGGAACGGCTTGTAGACACCGTCGTACCAGGCGAGTTCACAAGTCCGCATGTCTAGGGCAACGCTATCGATCCCAGTGATGAATTTGACCACCAGTCCCACCAGAACGACCGAAGCGATAACCAGTTGCCCGACCCAGCCGAACAGCTTGCCGTAGGGATAATCGAGAATTCGATCGGTCATCGTCGGTTCGGCGCGTCGGCGCAGTATCGACGGGCGCGCCGCGCCCGGTTCGGATGGTTTGGGTCTCTTGGTTGGTTTTGAGTTCACGTTCTCTCCCAGGGTTTCGGCGATGGCGTTTGATGTGCTGGCACTTCGTCGATCAGCCGAAACACAACCAAGAATAACCCAGAACAACGATTCCGCCGAACACCCCTTACCCAATAAAAAACCAAACCCAAAAGAGCGATCGCCGCACCGCCAGTGCGACGCTGTACAAAGTGGGTAAAAGACAATAAGTTGCGCTCACTCCGAATTAGTCTGCCGCGCGCGTGAACGCGCCGACAAGCGCCGATGCCCCGGCGCACGAAAGCCATATTCCGAAAGCAAACAGATGACAGAATTCGAAGGCGTGGTTCCCACGCTTGGCCAAGCGTTGAGCAAACGCGAATACACGGTATTGACCTCGGTGCAACACGCGGTGCTTGCCCCTGAATTAAAAGACTCCGATCTTCTGGTTTCTGCGCAGACCGGGTCCGGCAAGACCGTGGCCTTCGGACTGACCCTGGCGCCAACCTTGCTTGGCGGCGCCGAGAAATTCGCCCATGCCCGCGCGCCGCTGGCCCTGACCGTGGCGCCGACGCGCGAACTGGCGCTACAGGTCAAGCGCGAGCTGGAATGGCTGTACCAATTTACCGGCGCCTCCGTGGCCTCTTGCGTCGGCGGCATGGACATGCGCGACGAACGTCGAGCGTTGGAGCGTGGCGCGCATATCGTGGTCGGGACGCCGGGCCGCCTACGCGATCACATCGAGCGGCGCTCCCTCGACACCAGCGCCCTTAAAGCCGTGGTCCTGGACGAAGCCGACGAGATGTTGGACCTCGGTTTTCGCGACGATCTGGAGTTTATCCTCGAGGCCGCGCCGTCCAACCGGCGCACTTTAATGTTTTCGGCAACTGTGCCCCGGACCATTTCCACCCTGGCCAAACGCTACCAGCGCGACGCTGTGCGGGTCTCCACCAGCGAAGAACAATCCCAGCATCTCGACATCGAGTATCGCGCCCTGGTCGTCGCCCCGAATGACCGGGAAAACGCCATCATCAACATCTTGCGCTATGCCGACGCGAGCACCGCGATCGTCTTCTGCGCCACCCGGGCGACGGTCAATCACATGACCAGTCGTTTCAGCAATCGGGGGTTCTCAGTGGTCGCGCTTTCCGGCGAGTTGAGCCAGAACGAGCGTACCCACGCCCTGCAATCGTTACGGGATGGACGCGCCCGGGTCTGCATCGCCACCGATGTGGCGGCGCGCGGCATCGATCTGCCGAATCTTGAATTGGTAATTCACGCGGATCTGCCGAAGAACCCTGAATCCCTGCTGCACCGCAGCGGACGAACCGGTCGGGCCGGGCGCAAGGGCGTCAGTACCCTGATTGTGCCGTTCATCAAACGCCGACATACCGAAAGACTGTTGGCCAGCGCCAAGATCTCGGCCAACTGGGGAAAGCCGCCATCGGCCGACGATATCATTCGCCGCGATCGTGAGCGCATTCTCGAGGACTCCAGCCTGGGCGGCTCAATCAGCGAGGACGAGCAAGCCTTCGCCGCTGAGTTGCTGGCCCGGCACAGCGCCGAGCAAATCGCCGTCGCCTTCATGCGCCAACATCTTGCCGGCCAGACAGCGCCGGAAGAGCTGTTGGACAACATCCCTCCGGAACCGCAGCGCAGGCAACGCGAGGACTTCAAGAATGGCGTTTGGTTCAGCCTGTCGATCGGGCGCGAGAAAAACGCCGAACCCCGGTGGCTGCTGCCGATGCTCTGCCGTTTTGGCAAGCTCACGAAGGAAGAAGTCGGCGCCATAAAAATTCAACAAAAAGAGTCCCATGTGGAGCTTGCCGCCGGCTGCGTCGATCGCTTTCTCGAAACCATCGGCCCCAGCCGCAAGCTGGAAAACTCGATCATCGTGACCCGACTGGACGCGCCGCCAACAGAGCAGCGGCACGCCCCCGCCACGCGTCCCGACACCAGATCCGCCGATGCCAAATCATCGCATCACACCAAACCGGCGCCCTCGGCCAAAGCGAAACCAGCGACCCCAGAAAAGCCGGCGGTCCAAGCAAAACCGGAGACCCTGTCTGAACCTGCGGCCCAGTCCGAACCGGCGGCGGACCCCCAGACGAAGCCAGAACGCCAAGGCAAGGCAGCGGTCGACACCAAGCCGGCGCCGGCGCCACTGCCCCCGCCAGACCCAGTTGCAGACGCGCCAATAGCCAACCCGCAAGCGCCCTCATCGAGCGAGTCGGAACAGCCAAAACGCGCATTCGCCGATAAACCGACAGCGCCGGAAACTTACGCGAAAACAACGTCGACGCTCTCCACGAAACCAACATCGACACTCTCCATGATGCCAAAACCGGTTTCCAACGCCGGGGTCGCCGACGCCTATATCCCGGTGCCGAAAAAGCCGAAGAAACCCAAGCGTGGTTTTGCCGGCGCCGCCGGCGAGCCGACAACCCGCGCCCCCAAAACCTACGTCAAAAAGACACCAACAGCCGCCGCATCACTGGATACGGTCTTGAGCGTGGTGATGGCCGGCACCGATACCGCTTCGCCGAAAAAACCGAAAAAACCAAAGCAAAAACTCGCCAAACGACCCGGTGCGGCGGCGGGCAGCCCCAATCCGAAGAAAAAATTCGCTGGCAAACCCAAAGGCCAGAGGCCCAAACGGCCCAAGGGCCCGAAGGCCGCGCCGGTGAGAAAAGCCGGTTAGAGCGATGGCGCGCAAAATTCTCTTGATCAATCCGAACGTCACCGAGGCGATCACCGATCTCATGGCAGTGGAAGCCAGGCTGTCGGCCCGCGAGGGTACGGAAATTCACGCCGCCACCGCCGCTTTTGGCGCCCAGTATATCGAGAACCGGGGCGAAGCGGCGATCGCCGGACACGCGGTGCTCGATGTTCTGGCTGAAAAACCAGACGGATATGACGCGGCCATCGTCGCCGCCTTCGGAGACCCCGGGCTGTTCGCGGCCAAAGAGATGATGGGGTTCCCGGTGGTTGGAATTTCCGAAGCGGCGTTCCTCACCGCCCATGCGCTCGGGCGGCGCTATGCGATCGTCTGCCTGACCCAAAGGCTGGGTGTCTGGTACCGGGAATGCGCCGAGGAACACGGCCTCGCCGGGCGTCTGGTCGGGGTCCACCCGCTGGCCGTGCCCCCCGGTGATATTACCAACGCCCGAGCCGAGACCGGGCGTCTTCTGGTGGCGCTTTGCCACAAGGCGATCGCCGAGAATGGGGCCGAGGTGGTGATCATGGGCGGCGGGCCGATCGCCGGCCTGGCGCGCGAGGTATCGCACGAGATCCCAGTGCCGGTTCTCGACGGGGTGTCCTGCGCCGTTCGGCTGGCCGAGACTCTAATCGACCTTGCCCCAGGCAAAGCCACCATGGGTAGCTTTGCCCGCCCCGCCGGCAAGTCGACCAAGGGCCTGTCACCAGCCTTGGCCGACTATATAGAACGCCGGAAATAACCCGCCGGATCACGAAAGCGGCAGGCTTACCCGCTCGCCGGTCTGGGCCGAATGCGCCACCGCGTCGGTCCATTCCATGTATTTGACGGCAGTCTGGAAGTCGGTGTGGGTGACTTCCTCGACCCCGCGAATGGCATTGATGAACTCCTCCT
>JAQBUJ010000308.1 GCA_027623845.1 Pseudomonadota bacterium | reverse complement strand
CAGCATGGGATGAAGACTTCCTTCAAAGCGTAATTTGCAACTGAATTTGTTCACCCGATTCCCCTGCCAAGCAGCAGCATTTCCATTGGGCTTGGACCGAGGCTGCCATCCGGATCATCCGATTGCGAGCCGTCCATGATCACGCCATGGCCGCTCCCGGTGCCGCCGATAAAGCGCAGCCCCGATACCCAGGTCACTTTCGATGTCGTGGCTGTCATGTCGATCTCTTTCCCAGTGCATTGGCGCGCTGATCTTGTAGCGGGAAGGCGTCTATTTATTACAGCTAATTCTGCCATCGTGAAGACTTGAGTCGAACCGAAATGCTTTGGTGGGATGCCCGGTAACCTGCTAGATCTCACATAGTTAAAAAGGGCTGAGTTGTGCGTCCGCATTGGGTGCGGCGCGCGGATAACGGCCCCAAAGCTGCTTCCCGGGAGGAAAACATGCAACTTTCCAAGTCTCTTCGTCTCATGCGCCTCGGCGCGCTGGCGCTGGTCGCCGGCGCCGTTGTTGGCCTGCCAGCCGGCGCGTCATTCGCCGCCGGCGATGTTTCGCCCGTCACCTTGCGTTTGGCCTCCGATCTCGTCGGACCGCCGCATCCAGCCGCCATCGCGATTGAATTCTTCAAAGAGCGTCTGGCGCAGGAAATCCCCGGCAGTGAAGTGCGGGTGTTCTATGCCGGCGCGCTGTACCGGATCCCAGAGGCCGTCGAGGCGATGACCGAAGGTAACCTTGAGATGACCTGGGGTCAGTTCGGTAAGACCGCCCAGGTCGATCCCTTCATGAATGTCGTCATTGGCCCGCAGATGGTCACGACACCCGGCGCCATCAACGCGCTGGAGAACTTCGATACCGTCAAGATGCTGAAGGACCGGTTGGCAAAAATCCATAATGTGAAGGTGTTCGGCACCGCGCATATGAGTATGTATATGGGCGCTGGCGCGGGCTTCCGCTTGCTGAGCCCGGGTGATTTCGCCGGTAAGAAGATTCGTTCCATGGGGCCGGCCGAAAACGCCGCC
Organism: Pseudomonadota bacterium; assembly: GCA_027623845.1. Classification (GTDB taxonomy): domain Bacteria; phylum Pseudomonadota; class Alphaproteobacteria; order Thalassobaculales; family Thalassobaculaceae; genus JADHLJ01. The sequence continues at coordinate 3,945 of JAQBUJ010000308.1, read as the reverse complement.
CTTAAGGCTTGGGGCGCCAACCCGACCACGATGGCCTTCGGTGACGTTCCGCCGGCCCTGCAAACCGGTGTGATCGATGGTCTGCTGACCAGCCTCGGCGGTTTTAACAACGTCAAGGATCAGGCACCGTACTACACGGTCGCCGGCATCAACGGCGTGGTTGGTGATTACTATTGGATCGGCGCCAGCCTTTCCTGGTGGAACAAACTCGACTCCAAACAGCAGGCGATTATCGAGAAGATTCTTGTCGACGAAGTCCTGCCCTTCGAGAAGACGATGAACTGGTGCAACGACCGGCGGTTGCTGGACAAGTTCGAGACCAAAGATTCCGCGAAACCCGGCATCTACATCATGAAGGCGGCAGAGCAAAAGATCCTGGCCGACAAACTGGGTACCGCGACGGCGGATTGGGTGAAGGCAAATACCCCCGACGACGCCAACTCTTGGGTCGACAAGTTCGCTGCTGAAGCCAAGGCGGCTGTGGCGGCGCATCCGATGGGTTCCGACCCGCTGGAGAAGACCGATTGCACGAAGGTCAGCCACTACTTTACCAAATACAAGAAGTAGTCATTCATCGGGTTGGGGCGCTGGCTTAAGCCGGCGCCCCACTCACCCTTCGTTTGGATCAGTCGAGATGGCTGATCCTTTCGCGTGTTTGTCCCGGGAACGGATCTGGTCATGGATGAAGCAATCGACCGCATCTACCGAGTGGTGCGCTTTTTTCTCGATGTGGTCGTCGCCAACGCTGCGGCCTTTGTTCTGTTGGCGGCGACACTGCTCGCGATCACGGAAATCTTCCGCCGCTATATCTTCGGTCTGGTCTTCGAATGGGGCCAGGACCTGGTCACCTATATGCTGATGAGCGCGGTGTTCCTGTTCTTCGCCGTCACCCAGGCCCGTCGGGGGCACCTCGTGATGAGCGCTGCGCTGGATGCGTTTAGCGCCCGGGGATGGGGCCGGTTGATCCAAATTTGCCGCACCATCGTGACGACGGTCTCCTTAGGTCTTTACGGCTATTTCGCTTATTGGAGCATTCCGGCGATCGAGCGGAACATACTGCTGGGGCGTAAGACGCAAAGCATGGTGTTTGAGATTTGGCCGTTTCAGCTCTGCCTCAGCATTGGATTTGCCCTAATGGCGGTGGTGACTTTGTTTCATCTCTATCAGGACTTGCGGGGGCTTGCGGGCAAGACCGTATTCCCCTGGGCCCCGGCCGAGACACACACTGATATTTGACGCCGAGACTCTCGCGAGCTCGAGTCAGCTTCCCGATCAGTTAAGGACATAAGACAATGCATTTGCTCGGTACGAGTCTGATTGGGTTGCTGATTATTGGTGCGCCGATTGGTGTGGCCCTTGCCGCCGCGACAGTCTTGGTCGTTTTGACCGACCCGATCATGTCGTCGAACGCGCTGTTCCGCTCATTCTTTAGCTTTCTCAGTAGCTACACACTGATGGCGATCCCGTTCTTTATCTATGCCGGTTTCCTGATGGAGCGCACCGGCTTGATCGCCAAGCTGTTCCTATTGGCTGACGCCCTGATCGGTTGGCTGCCCGGTGGTTTTGCCTATGCAACCCTGCTGGCGGCGGTGATGTTCGGCGCGATCTCCGGCTCCAGCACGGCGATGGCGGCGGCGATGGGAGTGATCGCCTATCCCGAGATGATCAAGCGCGGTTACCCGGTCTGGCTGGCGGCGGGGATCATCGCCTGTGGCGGCGGTATCGCCTTACTCATCCCGCCCAGTATCACCTTGATCCTGTTCGGCATCATCACCGAAGAGTCTATCGTTTCGCTGTTTTTCGCTGGTGTGGTTCCAGGGCTCATGCTGGCTCTGAGCGACGCGGCGGTGATCATCCTGATCTCGTTTTACATGAGGTTGCCGTCCGGCTCGTTTAGTTTCAAAGCGCTTGGATCGGCGCTCTGGCAGTCCTGGCCGGCCCTGCTGATGCCCATAGTGATCCTGGGTGGCCTCTATGGCGGGTTGTTCACGCCGACCGAAGCGGGCGCTGCGGCCTGCGGCTATGCGTTGGTCTATGGCGTTTTCTCTGGCGGCACGAAGTTCCTGAAAGAGTTGATGCCGACCACGGTCCGGGCGATCAACCTCACCGCGATCGTGTTCTTCGTGCTTGGATGTGTCGGGGTATTCCAATTCCTGCTGGCCAATAAGGGTTGGCCGCAAGACGTGGCGTCGTGGGTTGGTGACCTTGGGTTGTCGCAGATGGGCTTCCTGGTGATGCTCCTGGTGGTGATGTTGTTCCTGTCGATGTTCCTGACCGGCGTGGCGATCCTGGTGCTGACGGTGCCGATCTTCTTTCCGGTCGCGCTGACCCTTGGGGTTGATCCGATTCATCTGGGCATCCTGACGGCGTTGGCGATTGAGATGGGCGGTGTCATCCCACCGGTCGGGCTCAATCTATTCGCGGTAAGCGGCACCACGGGAGTCCCGGTAACCAAGGTGATGCAGGGGGCAATTCCGTTCCTGTTCACCGACGGGTTGGTCCTGGTCCTGGTGCTATTGTTTCCGCTTCTGGCGCTCTGGTTGCCGCAAAACGCCGTGACCTCGGTGTTTGGGAATTAGCCCGTGGTCTGATGTGCCTCAATCGTGGGGCGCTGAAGACTCGATCGCGAATCGCCTTTTTCCGTATCGAGTCGATTTCATTGCGAACGGGCGACGGTAATAGCGGCGCAGGAGACGTCTTTTTCCCGCGTCGCGCATTCGCGCCGCCAATCGATAACGTGATCAATGCCAGGCCTTGATTGCCGGATCGCGTGACCCGCGCCTAGGCTCCCATGCAACTTGGGTTGAGAAACCCACAGCGGGGAGAAAGCGTCATGCGGTTCACGGATAAGGTCGCGCTGATCACGGCGGCGGCGAGCGGAATTGGCCGGGCCTCCTGCGACATCATCGCGGCGGAAGGCGGCACGATCATCGCCGTCGACGTCAATGATGAGCGACTGGAGAAGCTGGTGACCGAGATCTCGGCGGCTGGCGGTAAGGCGGTTGCCTATAACACCGACGCTCTGGACCGGGACGCGGTCAACAAGGCCGTCGCCAGCGTGGTCGAGCATCACGGGCACATCGATATCCTGGTCAATGCGGTCGGCGGCAGCACGATTATCGCCAATCCAGCGGCCCGCACCGATGAGCTGACCTTGGAGGAATGGCAGGCGATCAATGCCTTCAATCTCGACGGCATGTTCCTGTTCAGCAAAGCGGTGATCCCGGTGATGAAGAACCAGGGCGCTGGAAAGATCGTCAATCTGGCCTCGATTGCCGGGCGTGGTTTCAGTGACGCCAGCAGCAGCGCCTATGCCACGGCCAAGGGCGGGGTGATCGCTTTTACCAAGAAAGCCGCGCGCGAACTTGGGCCTTTTGGCATCACGGTGAACGCCATCGCGCCTAACATGACCCTGACCGAACGCATTCGCCCGCGCTGGGAGCAACGCAGCCCCGATGATCAGGAAGTGACGGTCGAAAGCATCCCGCTGCGCCGCATGGCCGAGGCGGTCGACCAGGCGCGGGTCGTCTGTTTCCTCGCCTCCGGCGACGCCGACTATGTGACCGGCCAGACCATCGACGTTTCCGGCGGCCAGGTTTGAGGTCTCAGGCGATTTTTATTGCTGGCTTTTCGACAAATCGCCTCCGTCGCCCTGGCGAACGGCAGGGCCGAAGCCTGAGACGGTTTGGCGGCGCGAATGGCGGATAATGGCGAAAAAAGACGGCATTTTACTCCTATTCCTTGCCCATCGGTTACAGTGAATGGGCTCAGGCGTGGGTCCTAAGGCCTGCCCTCACGGAAGTGGGGGTCGCCAGGACGACGGGTAAGATTCCCAGCTTTCGCTGGGCATACGGATAGTGGGAACAACGGCTCGAAACGCCGCGCTGTCGCCACCAAGCAATCACCAATACCAACCAGGAGAACCGACATGGCCGACGTTGAGAG
>JAQBUJ010000307.1 GCA_027623845.1 Pseudomonadota bacterium | reverse complement strand
GCGCCATGTCGTACAGCTCCTCGCGGATCCCCGGCGCGTCCATCAGCACGAACACCGCCGGATAGGGACCACCCCGCTCAGGCCGGCAAACAAATGTCTCCATCTGGCCGTCCTTGGTGGCGATATCGATGGTCTCTTCGCGCATCGGATTTTTCTCCATCCCGCTGTCGGATAATTGGACCGCAACAAGCCTCCCGTGACAAGCTGAGCCGGCAAAGCCAGCAGGCACGTGCTGGCGATTACCAAGACGAAATTGGAAGCAATCATGTCAGACTTTCACGTCGCCATTGGGGACGTCAGCACCTTCTCGAAGACCGTTGGCGAGACCGACGTCTATCTGTTCGCCGGGATTACCGGCGACTTCTCACCGAACCACACCAACCAAGTCTATATGGAGCGCTCCCGCTTTGGTCGGCGCCAGGCGCATGGCGCCTTGCTGGTGGGCTTCATCTCCACCGTCTCGACCCTGGCAATCGCCCACTGCCGTGACGATCTGACCGAGACCCCGGTGGCGGTCGGTTTCGACCGGGTGCGGTTTTTGAAACCGGTCTATCTCGGCGACACCATCACCGTGACCTACATCATCGCCGCGATCGACATGACCAAGCGCCGCTCCACCGCCAATGTCGAGATCCACAACCAGGACGGCGAGTTGGTAACCGTTGCTCAACACCTATTGCAATGGGTATCGAACAGCTAAGCCTTTGGCCTAAATCGGCGCAATCAGTCGCGAGCGCCGGGGACGATCAAGGCGTCCACCGCCGCCGCTCCCTTGGGCAGGACGATGAACGGATTCACGTCGATCGACTCGATGCTCTCGGCATTCGCCGCAGCGAAGACGGAGAGCCGCGAGAGCGCATCGGCCAACGCCGCGATATCCGACGGCGGCGCGCCGCGAACCCCGTCAAGCATCGCCCGGCCGCGAATTTGATCAATCATCCGATGCGCCTCATCGACACCGAAGGGGGCGATGCGGAAGGTTACGTCCTTCAACACCTCGACAAAAACCCCGCCGATGCCGAACATCACCACCGGGCCGAATACCGGATCGCGCACCACGCCCATCACCGTTTCAACCCCGCCCTTGATCATCTCGGCGACGATCACGCCATCGATCCGGGCATCGGGTTTGGCGGTGCGGGCCCGCTCGATCAAGGTGGCGTGACCATCTCTGATCGATTGCTCATCATTGATATTCAGCAGCACACCGCCGATCTCGGTCTTATGGGGCAGATCCGGCGAGGCGATCTTCATCACCACCGGACCGGCGAAGTCCTTCCAGGCGGTAACACAGGCCTCGGCGCTATCGGCCAGGGTTTCCCGGGCGACGGGAATGCCGGCCGAGGCGATGATCCGCTTGGCCGCATGCTCGCTCACGGCGACGCTGGGCGCCGGTTCCGCATCCCTGGGCAACGCCGGCGCGGCATCGGGTTGGCCGCGCTCGAACACTTCGCCGAAATAACGCAGCCCGGCCATGGCGCGCACCGCCAGCGAATGGTCCTCGAAACAGGGATAACCGAGATCTTCATATTTCTTCCGGCCCTCGGGCGTGGCGATCATGCTCATGATCATCAATTCCTCGGGATATTGCTCGCGCAGAGCGGTAAAAACCTCCAGGCTAAGCTGGCCGGTAAATTGCGAGACCGGCAGGCTGGCCATGTAGAGGATCTGGCTGTCATAGCCGCCTTCATCGATGACATAGCGCATGCTGTCCTCAAGAAAGCGCCGCTCATTCAGAACTTGGCCGGTGAAGTCGACAGGGTTGTTGACCCCGGCAAACGGGATCAGATCGAGGATCTTACGTTGCGTCGCCTGGGGCAGCGGCGTCACCTCGAAACCGCGTTTGGTCGAGGCGTCGGCGAGTTGCACACCGACACCGCCGGAGATCGTTTGCAGGCCGATCTTGTTTCCCTTGGGATAGCGCCCGAACTGGCAGGCATAGGCGATATCGGCCATCTCTTCGGTGGTCTCGGCACGATAGGCCCCGTATTGCCGGAACAAGCCGTCATAGACCGCATCAGCGCCGGCCAATGAGGCGGTGTGCGAGGCGGCGGCGCGGGCACCGGCTTCGGTGCTCCCGACCTTCATAAAGATCACCGGCTTCTCGGCCCGGCGCGCCATGTCCAGCGCCCGACACATCCGTTCGGCGCTGCGCACCCCCTCGGCATAAGCGACGATGACCCGGATCGAGTCCACCTGGGCGTAATACTCGATCACCTCGGCGACATCGACATCGACCTCGTTACCGGTGGTCACCCAATGATTGGTGCCGACGCCGCGGTTTTGCGAGATGGTGAACAGATGTCCGCCATAAGCGCCGCTCTGAGTGACAATCCCGATCGGCCCGTTCGGCACCTTCAGACTCGCCAAAGTATTGGCGAAAGTACCGAACCAGCCGATATCGAGGGTGAACACCCCGAGACAGTTCGGCCCGACGATCCGCATGCCGCTTTGTTGTGCGATCCGAGCGATCTCGGCCTGGCCATCCAGACCGGCATCGCCGATCTCGGCAAAACCCGAGGTGAAGACCACCGCGCTTTTTACGCCGGCCTCAGCGCATTCCCGGATCACATCAACGGCCACTGAGGCGGGAACCGAGATGACGGCGCTGTCGACGGTTTCAGGCACGTCCTTGATGCTGGCATAGGCCTTGAGGCCTTGAACGGTGTCACGCGATGGATTTACCGGATACAGCCGGCCTTGATACTTGCCGGCCAGCATTGAATAGACGGGCCGGCCGCCGATCCGCGCCGGCTCGTCAGAGGCGCCGATCACCGCAACGGACTGGGGCCGCATCAGCGGGTCAAGTGAATGTGCCATGAATGGATTTCCTGGATAGAGAATAATCGCGAGGGGCGCCGCTCACGTTAGACGGCTGCGCCGGGCAACGAAACACCGAAGCCACCTCGGCCGATTATCCATCACGTGGCGGGGTATGAGCCTTCCCGCCGGCAACTTCGTCCCCCGGTTAGGGATCTGCTCAAAATGGGCCGAACTTAATCCATCTGTGTCGTACCACTAGGCTGAATCCCGCCCGAGGCCGTTCTCCAACTCGTTCCACCACTCAATGGTTTCCCGGACACATAACTCAAGCTCCGGGAGCAGTGACGCGACCCGCTCCAGGTCCTCGCTCGCCTGCTCCATCTCGGCCGCCAATTCCATGAGGCGGCACGCGAATAGCGTACCACTCGCGCCTTTGAGCGTATGCGTCACGAACCGAATCCGCTCGGAATCCCTGCCCACAACAGCGGCTTGTAAATCCGCCATCTGCGCGCGGGCCATATCCCGCCCAAGCTCTAAAATCTGCCCAACCATGGCCGGATCACGGGCCTTTGCGAAAGCCTGAAACTTGGCTTGGCCCTCGACACGCCAGTCCGCAGCCGGTTCTTCCTGCATCGTCTCGTCCGCTGCAGCCGGACTGTCGAGCAATGCCGCGTTCGCCGGTAGATGCGCCCAGATCGCCGCGGTCAATTCGTTATCGGTGAAAGGTTTGGTGACGATCGAATTCATCCCAGCCTCTCGCATCGTCGCATGCTGGTTGATGAAGGCATCGGCGGTCAGGCCAATGATCGGAATGCCGCCATGAACGGGGTGAGCACGAATCAGCCGGGTGGCCTCGGCCCCGTCCATCTCCGGCATATGCGCATCCATCAGGATCAAGTCAAAGTTGCCGCCGTCGACCGCCGCCGCCGCTTCCGAACCATTCTCGACATGAATTGTCGTGTGCCCCTGACGCTGTAACAATTCTGTCGTCACCAGAGCATTCAGAGGATGATCCTCGGCGACCAGAATGCGCAATGGCCGGCGCTTACCCGCCGGAACTGGATCGCGTCTAGCATTCTGACGCTCGACCTCACCCTCCGCAGCGACACCGAAGGGTAGCTCGACGGTGAAAGCGCTGCCGTTTCCCGGTTCGCTCTCGACACCGATGGAACCGCCCATCAGATCAACCAAATGGCGGATGATCGACAGTCCCAGACCGCTGCCGCCAAAACGCCGCGTCGTCGAGGCGTCGGCCTGGACAAAAGGGTCGAAAATATTGGTTAACCGGGCATTATCAATGCCAATACCGCTGTCACGAACCACGATGCGCAGAACCCGATCGTTGGTTGTCGTCTGGGTTACGGGGTCGCGGGAGAACTGTACCGATATCCCGCCCTTTTGAGTGAATTTGACCGCATTGCTAAGCAAATTCCAGAACACCTGACGGACCCTTGCCGGATCACCGACAAGGTGCCGGGCATCCCACGGCAATGGCCCGATTTCGAAATCAAGACCCTTATCCGCCGCGACATCGCCGAACAAGCTCGATACCGAGGCGACAAGCGCTGACATGTCGAAGGGAATGTTCTCAATCTCAATAACGCCGGCCTCGATCTTGCTCATATCGAGGACATCGTTGATGATCCCCTGTAGCGCGTTGCCGGAGACGATAATGTTCTCCAGGCGCTCTTTTTCCGGCGCCTCCATGGTGGCGTCACGCATCAGATAGGCCATGCCGAGAATACCGTTCAGAGGCGTTCGGATTTCATGGCTAATCGTCGCCAAGAACTCCGATTTGGCCTGATTAGCGTCTTCGGCGTGCTTCAGCGCGGTGTCCAACTCCTCCTGTTGGCTCTTCAACTCGGTGATATCGATCAGGACCCGGACCACACCATGATCGAAGGTCCGGGAATCCACAGCGCGCAACCAACGCCCGTCGGACAAGTGTCGCTCGTTTTCCGCGCCCGGGTTTCGATGCATCGCCACGCGCTCGGCGAGCCAGTCCTCTATTTCGTCGGCTGGAACCTCATGAGCGCCCCGCGCGACGTTGTCCCTCATCAAGCGCTCGAAAGTCCAACCGGTTAAGCTCTCGACACCTGGCGCCGCGAACCAATCGCGATATACCCCGACTCTCCGCGGACCCGAAAAAGGCTGGTATTTTCGCTGAAGAGGGATTCTTATCGGGTCATGATTCGCGGTGGAT
>JAQBUJ010000306.1 GCA_027623845.1 Pseudomonadota bacterium | reverse complement strand
CCGTCTCCATAGCGCCCGCACCACCTCGACATAGTTCTCGACCGAGGTATCGATGACATGATCGGCGCCCATCGCCCGTAACTTCTCGCCCTTCACGGCCGAGCTGGTGCAAACCGCCACTTCGGCGCCAACCATCTTGGCAAGCTGGACACAGCAGGTGCCGACCCCGCCGCTGGCGCCCATGATCAACACCTTATCGCCGGCCTTCACCCGGCCACGGTTCAGGATCATTCGGTGCGCCGTGCCATAGGCGATCGGCAGCGCCGCCGCATCCTCGAAGGATACGTTTTCCGGTATCGCCAGCAGGTTAACCAGCGGCGCCGCGACATATTCCGCCGCGCCGCCGACCACCGTCTCGCCCAAGACACCGCCCTTGGCGATCATCATCGGATCGACCATCACCCGATCCCCGACGCTCCAGGAACCGGTCTCGCCACCGGCTCCAAAGCTGGCGATTTCACCAGCCACATCGCCGCCAGGGATCATCGGTAGAGGAATTTTCAATCCGGGGATTTTATTCAAGATCATCGGATCAAAGCCGTTCAACGCCACCGCCCGAACCCGCACCAGACATTCACCGGCGGCAGGCTCCGGCGTGGGAAAGTCGGTATAGCGCAGCTTGTCGACGCCGCCATGTTCGTGGAAAACGATTGCCTTCATGAGACCCACCGGGGTTACAGATTGTCATCCCCGGCAAGGTAGTGCAGCCGGTATGGCCAAGGCAAATGGCGGCGATGATAAATCACCGACACGGCGAGGGTCGCCGGTCATGCGCCGGTGTTATTCTTCCTCTTCCAAGCCTTGCCGGCTAATCCGCAAATCGCGATGGACATAGGCGCACATCATCAAACCAATCCCCGCCATCGCCGTCAGCAGCGCCGTGCCACCATAGGAAATCAACGGCAGAGGCACGCCCACGACGGGAACCAACCCCATGACCATGGCGATATTGATGAAGACATAGAGAAACAGCGTCGTCGTCACCCCCAAAGCCAACAGCCGACCGAATTGGCTTTGGACCCGCAAACCGATCGCCACCCCGTAAGCGATCACCAGAAGGAAAAGGCCGATCAGTCCCAATGCGCCGACCAATCCGAATTCCTCGGCCAGCATGGTGAAAATAAAATCCGTCTGCTTTTCCGGCAGGAAGTTCAGATGGCTTTGCGATCCCTGCAGGAACCCCTTACCAAACAATCCTCCCGACCCCAAGGCGATCTTGGATTGCAGAATATGATAGCCAGAGCCGAGCGGATCGGACTCCGGGTTAAGAAACGTCAGAATGCGGTTTTTCTGATATTCGCGCAGGAACTGCCAGGCGATCGGAACCAAGGCGATGCCCAGCACCAACAAGGTGACGAACTTCCATATCCGGACGCCCGCCAGGAAGAAGATTGCGCCACTGCCCAACAAAATCATTCCGGCGGTGCCAAGATCCGGCTGACGCAGAACCAGCACCACCGGCGCCGCCACCATCGCCAGGGGCACCAGAAGGAAATGCGGCCGGGCGACATCTTCGTGAGTCAGGCCATGAAAATACCGGGCTAGCGCCAAAACCAAGGCGATCTTCATCAGCTCGGAGGGTTGAATCTGGAAGATACCGAAATCAATCCAGCGCTGCGCGCCCATGCCGATCTCACCGGCCACCTCGACCGCCGCCAGCATCGCCAGGACCACGCCATAGGCGACATAGGACCATCGCATCAACAGACGCAGATCCAACAGCGCTATCGAGATCGCCAAGCTAAGGCCCACGCCGTACCGGATCATCTGGCGATACACCCAGGGGTTCCAATTACCATTGGCGGCGGAGTAGAGCATGGCGAAACCGACGGCGGCGATCATACTGATCAAGGCGATCAGCCCCCAGTTCAACTGCCGAAGCTTTCGGGCCAGGGTCAATTCCGGCGGGTTAAGCGCATCGATATCGGAACGGCGCGCCATTAGGTGTCCTTCTTGGGCGGGCGCTGTTCATTGGCGACCCGCGCCGGATCAAGGCGGATCGCCTCGGCCAGGATGTCCCGCGCGATTGGCGCCGCCATCGAGCTACCGCTGCCCCCATGCTCGACCACGACAGAGACCGCATAGCGCGGCGCCTCCAACGGCGCATAGGCGACGAACATGGCATGGTCACGGTCACGCCAAGGCCGGTCCTCGTTCTTAATTTTCCCAGAGAGCCGCTCGGCCCTTGAGATCCGCTTCACCTGAACTGAGCCGCTTTTGCCGCCGAATTGAAACGCATCGCTCTTGCGAGGCACCGCTCGAGCCGTTCCGCGTTTCCCATTCACCACCCGTGTCATCCCCTCGATCACCACTTCTAGATGTCTTGGGGTCACGTTCAAGGTCTCGAAGCTCGGTTCGCCCGCATCGGGATCGTGCACCAATCTCGGCATCACGGCGTAGCCGCCATTGACCAAGCGTGCCGTCATCATCGCCATCTGCAACGGCGTGCACAGGAGAAATCCCTGGCCAATGCCAGTAATCAGGGTTTCCCCCTGCTGCCAAGGTTCCCCTCGGGTCGCTAGCTTCCACTCGCGGCTAGGAACGAGCCCGCGGCTTTCGCCTGGCAGGTCGATCTTGAGTTTTTCCCCAAGACCAAACCGGCGGCTAAGCTCGGCGATCCGGTCAATGCCCACCCGCTTCGCCATCTCGTAGAGATAGATGTCACAGCTCTGTTCCAGCGCGCCGAACATGTCGAGCTTGCCGTGGCCGTGTTTTTTCCAACAGTGAAAACGCGCGTTTCCAAGCTCCATGTAACCAGGGCAAAACACTTCGACATCCGTGCTGGCGACCCCCGCCTCAAGCGCTGCGAGGCAGACCAGCATTTTAAAGGTCGATCCCGGCGAGTACTGGCCGGTGATCGATTTGTTGGTCATCGGCGATCGCGGGTTCGACAATAGATGCTCCCAGTCCCGCGGACTGAGGCCATTATTGAACAGATTGGGATCGAACCCAGGCGTCGAGACCAGCGCTAGGACGTCACCGCGATGTACATCCAACAGAACCGCGGCCCCGCTTTCCGGTGGCGCAATTTTGCCGGCCTTATCAAGATTGATCATCCCGGCCACCGACCCGGCGCCGAGCACCGGCGCTTCGCCGGAGGCAAGCGCCTCGCGTACCCGTGGATCGTCAACCGCAATGGCCTCCGATTTTCCCTGCGCCAATCGACGCGACGCTAATTCCTGAATTCGAACATCAATGGTTAGCGCAACATCCTGGCCGGGTTGACCTTCATTGCCCGGCAACTTGCGGATGATCCGGCCAAGCGCGTTCACCTCGACCTGACGTTGCCCCGAAGCACCACGCATTTCGCCGTCAAAGAGTTTCTCGATACCCGACTTGCCAATTCTAAAATCCGGCAACTCAAGCACTGGATCTCCGGTCAACTCCGATTCCGCCACCGCCGCGACATAACCGGTAAGATGAACCGCTGCTTCTCCGTATGGATAGCTTCGCGACCGCCCCACCTCGATGCGGATACCGGGCAGGTAGGGTGTGTTGATGGCGACCTTGGAGATATCCTCACGCGACAAATTCTCGACCACGGTGATCGGTACGAAGCTGCGCTTGCGCTTGGTCTCGCGTAGAACCCGTTTGAGATCCCATTCCTCAATGTGAATGACGCTGCGCAACGCCGCCAAGGTTTGGCCCACGTCGCTGGTTTGCTCGGCGACGATTTCGATCCGGAAGTTGTCCCGGTTATCGGCCAGAGGCGCGCCATTGCGATCGAAGATCCGGCCACGGATCGGCGGCAATAATTCCAGATTAAACTGATTGTCCTCGGACAACGTGCGATAGCGCGCCGCCTCGACGACCTGCAGATAATAGAGCCGCCCCGCCAGAGTCCCGAACAACGCCAGCTTGGCGCCGCCGAGCACAAGAGCCCGCCTGGTGAATGTTCGCTGAGTCTCCTGGTCGCTGGTCCGGCGCATGGCTTGCCCCCTCCCCTATCGCACCAGGTAACGATGGACCCGCACGAAAACCCATGCGGCTAGCGGGAAGCTAACGGTGGTCAATATAAACTGAAACAGCACCGCCGGCGTCAGTAGTAAATCCGCAGCCAACACGCAGGTGATGATCCACATGAACATAAACCCGCCGGCCGAGATCACGGCGAATCCAAGCCAGGCCACGAAAAACGGCTTACCGAGAAACGCCTGACGTTGGGTCAAGGTAACGCCGTGGATGGCCAGGAGCGTGAGCGCCATCAATCCAATCGGGCTGCCAAGCAAAATGTCCTGGATCAGTCCGAGCGCGAACACCACAACCGCCGGCAACAGGTCCGGTCGATAGACCGACCAGTAAAACACCGCCATCATCGTCACCACCGGTGTCACGTCGGATATCCCAGGCAATCCAAGCGGCACGACGTTCAGCAATGCCAAAAACATCGTCGTGACGGCCGGCATCATATTACGCGCCCATAAATCCAAATGCTGGGCGATACCAGACATCAGGGCGTCCCACTGCCATTGCCGCCGTTCGTGCTATTCACCGCCGGCTTGGCGGACTGTTCGGTCGCCGGTTGCGGGCGGTCCGGCTTCAAGGGACCGAGCGCGGCGGCGGTCGTCCCCGCCGTTCTGGGAACCTTCACCATGCCGTCGAGGCGATAGTCCAGGAACCGGACGAATTCCAACCGGTCCCAATCGACCAGCGGTTTCACCCGCACCCCGGCATCGCTGATCGCGGTGATCACGCCGACCTGCAAGCCTGCGGGCAGCACCCCGCCCTCGCCAGAGGTCACCACCGGGTCGCCCGTCGAAATGTGCGCGTTTTGCGGTAAAAACAACAAGCGCGGACGGTCCGAATTGTCGCCTGACAACACACCCGGGTCACGGGTGGTTTGCACAACAACGGGAATCTGCGAGTTAAGATCAGTCATCAGCAGGACCCGGGAGTGACGCTCTCCGACTTCTACGACCACGCCGACGAAACCGGTTCCCGAAACCGCCGCCAGGCCGCGCCGAACACCTTG
>JAQBUJ010000305.1 GCA_027623845.1 Pseudomonadota bacterium | reverse complement strand
GATGATGGGCTTGCACTTCATGGGCGAGGCGCCGTTTCACACCGTCTATATTCATGCGCTGGTCCGTGACGAAAAGGGCCAGAAAATGTCCAAATCAAAGGGCAATGTCATGGACCCGTTGGTGCTGGTGGAGAAATACGGCGCCGATGCGCTGCGCTTTACCTTGTCGGCGATGGCGGCGCAGGGGCGCGATATCAAGCTGGCCGAGCCCCGCATTCAGGGGTACCGAAATTTCGCCACCAAGCTCTGGAACGCCGCCCGCTACGCCGAAATGAACGGCTGCGCCCATGATCCGGCGTTCGATCCATCCAATTGCCGCCTAACCGTCAACCGTTGGGTCGTTGGTGAGATGGCGCGGGCCGCTGGGCAAGTCTCCGACGCGATCGAGAGCTACCGCTTCAACGAGGCGGCAAACGCGGTCTACCAATTCGCCTGGGGGACGTTCTGCGACTGGTACCTTGAGTTCACCAAACCGATCCTGGCTGGCGACGATGCGGCGGCGGCGGCGGAAACCCGGGCGACGACGGCCTGGACGTTGCGGCAATTGATGAACGTTCTCAATCCGCTGATGCCTTATCTGACAGAGGAACTTTGGCAGCGGTTGGACGGCGAGGGGAGCTTGATCAGCACCGCGTGGCCGGACTTCAGTGGCGTTAAACTGGACGAGGCGGCGGTGGCGGAGATGGATTGGGTGGTCCGCTTGATCACCGAAGTTCGCTCGATCCGCTCGGAGATGAATGTCCCGCCGCGGGCTGAGATCGATCTGCTGCTCTCAGGGATGAATGAGCAATCGCGAGGCCGACTTACCGACCACCGCGACATTATCCAGCATTTGGGCCGCCTGAAATCGGCCGCTGGGCATGACGGCGCGATCCCGGATGGGGCGATCCAAAGCGTGATCGACGAAGCGACGATCGTTCTACCGATCGCCGAGGTCGTGGATATCTCCCAGGAAAGCGAGCGGCTGGAAAAAGACATCGTCAAAATCGGCGCCGAAATCGAGAAAATCAACCGCAAGCTCTCGAACGAGAAATTCATCGCCAAGGCGCCGGAAGAAGTGGTCGCTGAAAACCGCAGCCGTCTGGCCGAGGAAGACCAAAAACGCGACAAACTTACAGCGGCATTGTCACGGTTGCAGGCGGTTTAAAACCGCGATCAGCGGTTTTCCGGAGGTTTCTGAACCCGGACGCCAGGCTTTTGGGGCTCGGCATGAGCGGGTTTTGCTTTGGCACGCTTATTTTGCGTATTTCCACATCCCGAGCTTGCCGCGCCGGGCAGCGGCCTCGGCGTCTCGATAGACCGCTCCGGCCTTGTCGGGTACCGCCCAACCATTGGCCACCAGGCTTTTCGAGAGATCGAGGCCGCGCACAAAGCAGCGGGCGTAATAGTCGCCGACTTTCAGGCACTGGACGTTTTTACCCTGGGCGAGATCGACCAGATGGGTGCGCGCCGCCGCGCCGCAGAGCCAGGGCAACGAGCCTTGCCGGCATTTTTGACGGGCGCTCGGGGCGATAATTCCATACAGCTTGATGACCTTGTCACCGACCTGCAAGGTGCCGGCGTCGATCACTTTGGCTACGCCCTTGATGCTGCTCTTACCGGCGGCATGGGCGGGAATCGCCATAGTCGCCGTGGCGGACAGCAGAAGCACCAGCGTTACTGCCCAGGCGATGTTCCGTGTTCGGTCCATTCGGCAACTCTACCGAAGGAATCAACTTCCACCAAATCGTGCGGAAAACCCACTGGTGGGAGGTGGCCGGCGTAAGGGTGGGCAGCGGCTTTAAACCGTCGCTGCGACGTAGTCCGCGACGATCCCGGCTTGTTCCATCAATGCCGCCGCGTCGCGACCTCGGGTGAAGCCGGTTTCAACCAACAACGACTTGATCCCGGCGGCATGGGCGCCAAGCACGTCGGTGTGCGGCGTGTCGCCGACCGCAATGATGCGCTCGCGCGGGATATCGCCAAGATCGCCTAGCGCTACGTCGTATATGGCGGCGAAGGGCTTGCCGAGAAAGACTGGCTCCACTCCCGTGCTGTCGGCCAGTTGGTTGACCGACCAGCCAGGCTCGATCGACAGGCATCCGGGATAAGGCGCGGTCAGATCCGGGTTGCAGACGATCACCGGGCGGGGGGCGGCTCTAAGCGATGCAACCAGCCGCTGCTGATCGGCGTCACGCCAATCACCGGTATCGAAAAACACCACCCCGGCGACGGTGTCGACTTGTCCGATGCCGCCACCGGTTAGCGGGATCATCAGTTGGGTCAGCGCCGGCAACGGCAACGGGTCAAGACCGATCACGCCCCAGACTTGCTCCGTCCTGAGCGCAGGAGGCTCGGCCGGCGGATGTCCGGTTGAAAGAGACCTGGCGAGCGCCCGTTCGAGTAATCGATAGCCCGGAATAATCTCCTCGGCCCGGAAGACATAGCCTCGGCCATGGTGGTCAGCCAGCATCGCCTCTATGCCCTTGGCGCCGTCATTGGTCAGGATACGCAAAGGTTTGCCGGACCGGCGCACCGCCGCCAGGGCCGGCGCGCCGGCGTCGATCGCCGGGTCGCCTAGGCTGAGCACGCCGAAATTGTCGAAGATCACTGCGTCGAACTGGTCGAGGACCTCGGCCAGACCGGAAATCCGCCGAGCCGTGCGCGGTGGCGGCTTTGCCGGCATCCGGTGCTCCCAGCGCCGATATCCGGCCCAGGCTTCGTCGAAGGAGAGGGTAGGGATCATGTATCACCCGTCAGGCTAAAGCGTATCCGGGATCTAACGTTCCCCGCACTGCGGGTCCATTCTAAATTGACGCGGCACGTCCATTGCCAATCTCGGGAACCCGTGGCAAAACAGCCGCGTGGCGCGAAGGTATTGGCCTCACGGATCGGGTCTCGCGCCAAATTATGAAGGCCGGCAAAAACCATGACTGTTGTTAAGTCGACCGAGACGACCTTGGCTCCGCCTGGCGTAAGCCAGGAACGGCGCGGGGGGCGACGGGCAGGGCGACGGGCAGGGCGACGGGCAGGGCGACGGGCAGGGCGACGGGCAGGGCGACGGGAGGAATGGATCGGGCTGGCATTTTTCGCCGGCGTCGGACTTCTGGCCCTGCCGTTCGTGCACGACGCGCTCATCGTGCAACGGATCTGGCTGACGTTGTGCTCGGCGGCCGGGCTGACGCAATAGGCGGCGCGTTGCGATACAAAGTCGGATGTTCGGCTGGATGAAGGAGTAAGGTGATGGCGTTCGATATGGCGACGGCTGGCGCGCATGTTCGTGATGCGGTGCTGGCGGCTCCGTTGTCGACCGAGCCGTTCGCCCATTTGCTGATCCAGGATTTCTATCCCGACGCGATATATGACGAGATCATGGAGCGCTGGCCGGCGTTGTCGCTGTTCAGGCACACCAACGCTATGACCCGTTACGAGTTCGGGTTTAGAAAGGTAGACGAGAGGCTTAGCGCCGAAGAGCGGGCGTTTTGGACGGCGGTTACGCGCCTCAACGACGTCGCTAATTTGGTCATCCAACAGCGGCTCGCACCGCATTTCGGCGAGAAGTTCGAACCCTATGTCGGGGCTGGATGGCGCCAAAAGCTTGATGGCAACGTTGATTGCCTGCCGACCTCTATTCAGCTGGCTTCCTATACGCAGAAATTCGGCCTGCCGCCGCATGTCGACTCGCTTCGCCTGCTAACCAACGCTTTCGTCTATTTCTCGGAGCGCCCGGCGTCGGAGCCGGAACCGGAACTCGGGACCGTGCTCTATAAGTCCCGGGGCTTGGCGATCCCGACGAATTGGCCGTTCGAGAGAAAGGTTATCGAGCCGTTTCTCGATCGAGTGGCGGTCTCGCCTTATCAACGCAACCATTGCCTCGCCTATATCAATTCACCGCGCTCGTTTCATGGCGTCGACGAGCTGGACATAGGCGACCGGCACCGCCGGCTGCTGATGTTCGGGTCGTTGATCTATGTCCGAGAGGTCAGCCGCATCATGGGGCAGGAGATGGGCGACTGGATCATGAATGAGACCCGGCCCAAGTAAACCGCACCAGCCCGGCCTACCGTAACCCCGGTATTTACCATATCGGTCAGCCGTCAGTCCCGGATCTCGATCCAGACGGGTGTGTGGTCCGAGGCCTTTGGCTTGCCGCGCGGGCCGCTGTCGATGCCCGAGGCCACTAATCGGTCCGCCGCTTGCGGCGAGAGCAATAAATGGTCGATGCGCACGCCGTGATCCTTGTGCCAGGCGCCGGCTTGATAGTCCCAGAAACTGTATTTATGCGGCGCCGAATTAAAGACCCGATAGGCGTCGGTGTAACCAAGATTGAGGATCTCGCGGAACCGTTGGCGCGAACCCGGCTGGCAAAGCGCGTCATCGGCCCAGCCGTCGGGATCATGCACGTCTTCATCCTGCGGCACGACGTTATAGTCCCCCGCCAGGACGACCGGCATTTCCAACTCCAGCAGCGCCGCAGCGCGGGCTTTCAGGCGATCCAGCCAAGCCAGCTTGTAGTCGAATTTCTCGGTATCGACCGGGTTGCCGTTCGGTAGATAGATCGAGGCGAAACGGATGTTGTCGACGGTGGCTTCAAGATAGCGCGCCTGCGCGTCGGTGTCGTCGCCGGGTAGGCGCGCAGAGACATCCTCCGGCGGGCGCTTGGAGAGGATCGCCACGCCGTTATAGGATTTTTGGCCATGCTTCGCGACGTTGTAGCCGAGATCCTCGATCTCTGTGTGCGGGAAGGTTTCGTCGACGCTTTTGGTTTCCTGCAACAGCACCACGTCAGGCGCAGCCTCGCGCAGCCATTCCAACAGATTGGGCAGGCGGGCCTTGATAGAGTTAACGTTCCAGGTCGCGGCTTTCATCGGGATCTCGCGATCGTTGCCATCGGTCGAGCGGAAACTCGGACCGATCAAGGTTCCGGCAGCCGGGAAGGAAAGCCGGGAAGGGAAGTCGCGTTTAAGCGACCGTCGTTTCGTTTGGATGAGGCCGTGCGCCCA
>JAQBUJ010000304.1 GCA_027623845.1 Pseudomonadota bacterium | reverse complement strand
CAGCCGATTTTCCTGATTCGCCCGGATGATGGCGGCATCGGCGGCTTCATCGACGCCTGCGCGCATCGCGGCGCGGTGCTGACCCGGGCGCGGCGTGGAACGATGAAAACGATCACGTGCCGCTTTCACGGCTGGTGTTACGACACCTCAGGCGCCTGCACCAAGATCAAGAACGAGGCGGGTGGTTGGCCAGAAGGCGTTGACCGGGGGCGCTTCTCGCTACAGCCGGTGCCGAAGGTCGAAAGCTATAAGGGCTTCGTTTATGTCTCGCTATCCGCCGATGTGCCGCCGCTGGCCGAGGCTTTGGGTGAATCGCGCCCGTTCATCGACCTCTTGGCCGATCAATCCCCCGAGGGGATGGAGATCGCTCCCGGCAGTCAGTCCTATATGATTAACGGCAATTGGAAACTGCAGGCGGAAAACGGTGTCGACGGCTATCACGTCTCGACCGTGCACCGGGTGTTCGCCCGCGCCATGGCCAAGCGAGAGGCATTGGGCGATGACGGCTCGATGCGCAAGACCGAGGCGGCGCGGATCACCGGCTCGGTGCCGACCGGGGTTTATGATCTCGGCGGCGGCCACATGATGCTTTGGGCTGAGCGCGGCAACCCGGAAGTCGCGCCGCTGGCCGAGAAACTCGACTGGCTGAACCAACAATACGAGGCCAGCAAAGTCGACTGGATGTTGCGCAAGGGCCGTAACCTGTTTCTGTTCCCCAATGTGTTCCTGATGGATCAATCCTCGACCCAGATCCGGGTATTGATCCCGCATGCCGTCGACCGGACCGAGGTGCGGACCTATTGCATCGCGCCGAAGGGCGAGAGCCGGCAGGCCCGGGCGGCGCGGCTGCGCAAGTTCGAGGATTTCTTTATGGTCACCGGCATGGCCACACCAGACGACATGGCGGCGTTGGAGGATGTGCAGCGCGGCGCTAACGGACGGCTGGCGCAATGGAACGAAATGGATCGAGGCCGAAGCGTGATGATCGAGGGCGCCGACGCCGCGACCGCCAGTCTTGGCGCCCACCCGGTTTCCTCCAATCCGGACTGGGACAGCGAGACCCTGTTTCACGGCTTCTATCGGAGATGGGCTGAGGTTATGCGACAGCCTTCCTAATTAATCACTTTCAATAAAGTTAATAACCTACTGAAAAGAAATGATAGACATATCGAAAATTGAATCACTGCTCTATCTTGAGGCGGATCACCTCGATCGCCAATGCTGGGCTGAATGGGTAGCGCTCTACGTTGACGATTGCGTCATCTGGGTGCCGTCATGGGCTTCCGAGGAAGCGTTGGTCGAGGACCCGGAAATCTCGGTCAATATGATGTATCTGGTCGGCAAGCCGGCGTTGGAGGCGCGGCTGCATCGGATCAAATCCGATGATGCCTATGCCTCGCTACCGCTGGCCCGGACCGCCCATTCGGTGACCAATATCCGGATCGTCGAGGATCGCGGGGCCGAGGTGGATGTGTCGGCCAAATGGACGGTGCTGTCGTTGGAGCCGCGGCGCGGCAAGTCCTGGCGCGGCGGCTGGTACGACTACACCCTGGTCGAGGACGGCGGGGCGTTGCGGATCCGGCGCAAGAAAATCGTGCTGCTGGAAGACGTGATCGACGGCACCGTTGATATTTATCAAATTTGAGCGGGACCGTGCTGACACTCTCGAAGACCGAACCCACCGAAGGCGGCATCGCGCTGCGCAACTAAGGAAGCGCGCGCGGGAGCCGGGTGAGATCGTGATGCGGGTCGAGGCGGCTCGATCAGACCACTAGGATGGGGCACGAGGCTAGCGGGGGGGGGGCGAATTGATCCAACGGGGTGAGGCGCTGAAGCCGCTTTTGATCCCCGGTTGACGTGCGGTTTCCAGAGAGATGATCCTTGCGGGGGCGGGTTACTTCCGGCTTGCCAATTCGGCGCGGAGCGAACAAGCTTATCAGGAGCATTTTGGACATATTCCGTTCGCTGGCTCTGTCTCGATGGCGTGACAGGGATTGAGGATACGGGATCGACATCCAGCTACCGAAAAGGGTTCGACGATGGATCAAGGCAGCAAGCAATTCAAATGGATCGGCACCAGCCCAATTCGACCGGATGGGGTCGACAAGGTCACCGGTCGGGCCAAATACGGCGCCGACTATGCCTTTCCGAATATGTTGGTTGGCAAGGTGTTACGCAGCCCGCATGCCCATGCGCGCATCAAATCCATTGATACCTCGGCTGCTGAAGCGCTGAGCGGCGTCAAGGCGGTGATTACCGCTGACGACTTCCCGGACCATGCTTTTGCTTATGTCGGTCCGGAGCGCGTGGCGGTAAATTTCTTCCACGTGACCCGGAACATCATGGCGCGCGAGAAGGCCCTCTATGAGGGGCACGCGATCGCCGCCGTCGCCGCGACCACGCCTGAGATCGCTGATGAGGCAATGCGCCTGATCAAGATCGATTTCGAGGTGCTGCCGCACGTGATTGACGTGATGGAGGCCGCCGCGCCCGGTGCGCCGCTGCTGCACGAGGACATGATTACCCGGGGCGTCGAGCCGGCGCCAACCAAGCCGTCGAACGTCTCCAAGGTGGTGAACTTCGGCATCGGTGATGTCGAGGCTGGTTTTGCCGCTGCTGACGAGATTGTCGAAATGGAATTCGACACCGCCGCCGTCCATCAGGGCTATATCGAGCCGCATGCCTGCACCGCCCGATATAACGAGGACGGCCAAGGCGAAATCTGGAGCTCCAGCCAGGGCCATTTCGTGGTTCGCGCGCTGACCGCCAAGTTGACCGGTATGCGAGCGGCTGACCTGCGGGTCCATCCGGCCGAGATCGGTGGTGGTTTCGGTGGCAAGACCGTTGTATATCTCGAGCCCCTGGCGCTGATGCTTTCCAAGAAGGCTGGCCAGGCGGTGCGTGCGGTGATGACCCGTGACGAGGTATTCAAGGCTTCCGGCCCGACCTCCGGTGGGGCGATGACCATCAAGATCGGTTGCACCAAGGGCGGCAAGATTACCGCCGCCGAGGGCAGCTACTACATCCAGGCCGGCGCGTTCCCGGGCTCCCCGGTGATCAACTGCTGCCTGTGCTGCTTTGCGCCCTACGACATCGAGAATCAGAAGGCCGTGGGTTACGACGTGGTGAGTAACCGACCCAAGGCGGCCGCCTATCGGGCGCCGGGCTCGCCGATTTCGGCTTTTGGCGTCGAAAGCGTGCTCGACATCTTGGCCAAGAAGATCGGCATGGACCCGCTGGAGTTTCGGCGTAAGAACGGCGCCGTCGAGGGCAGCAAGACCATCATGGGCTCGCCGCATCCGAGCTTTGGTTTCATCGAGACCGTCGAGGTGCTTGAGGCCCACGATCACATGAAGCAGCCGCTCGGACCGAACCAGGGACGCGGTGTTGCGTCCGGTTATTGGTTCAATGGCGGCGGCGAATCCAGCGCCACTCTGCATCTCAACGCCGACGGCACCGCCGTGGTCGCGACCGGCAGTGTGGATGTTGGTGGCTCGCGCGCCTCGATGGCCCTGATGGCCGCCGAAACCCTGGGCATTGATTACGATCAGGTCCGGGCCATCGTCGCCGATACGGCCAATGTCGGTTACACTCATGTCACCGGTGGCAGCCGGGTCACTCTGGCCACCGGCTCGGCGGTGATCAAGGCGGCTGACGCCTGCATTGATGAGCTGCGCAAGCGGGCGGCTCTGACCTGGGATGTCGATGTTGACGGCGTCATCTGGGAAGATGGCTTTGCCAAACCGGCCAGCACCAATGTCGGGGATTTTGAGCCCTTGTCATTGGCGGATATCACCGCCAAGGCGGCTCAGACCGGTGGCCCGATTGGCGCCGCCGGACAGGTCAATGCCGGCGGTGTGTCTCCGGGCCTCGCGACGCATGTCGTGGATGTTGAGGTCGACCCGGAGACCGGTAAGGTGACCATCCTTCGCTATACCGCGTCCCAGGATGTCGGTCGGGCCATTCACCCGGCCTATGTCGAGGGACAGATCCAGGGCGGTGTTGTCCAGGGTATCGGTTGGGCGCTGAATGAAGAGTATATCTACGGTGAGGACGGCCGGCTGCAGAACGCCGGGTTCCTTGACTATCGGGTGCCCGTGGCCTCGGACGTGCCGATGGTCGAGGCGGTGATGGTCGAAAAACCGAACCCGAACCACAAATACGGCGTCAAGGGCGTCGGAGAGGTGAACATCTGCCCGCCAATGGCCGCGATCGCCAACGCGATCGAGAGCGCCACGGGCGTGCGGCTGCAAAGCCTGCCGATGTCACCGCCGCGGGTGCTCGCGGCTCTCGATGCGGCGAAGTTGCTGCAAGCAGCGGAGTGATCTTCCAGTCATGATCAAACCCAAGGTCCGGGTGGTGCTCGCAAACAGCCTTAGCCGCCAATACACCGGCGGTGAGACCAAGTTCGAGGTCGAGGCGAGTAGAGTGCGCGACATCCTCCGGGCCTTGGAAGATCTTTTCCCGGGGATCCGGGAACATCTGGAGGAAGAGACGGCGGTCTCAATCGACGGCATGATCTATGACGACGCCTATCTTCAGGAAGTGAACGCCTCGACCGAGGTGTTCTTCATCCCCAAGCTCGATGCCGGCTGAAGAGGTCTGTTGCAGTAAACCAACTGACCCGCAGCGTCTCGATCAGATCCCTAGGGACTATCGGATGGCCGCAGGGACCGGATCGCCTGGATCACGCAGAACAGCGCCATCAGAGCAATCGCGGCGGTGATTGAATAGGTGGTGGTATAGGCGCCGGTCAGGTCATACATGGTGACGAAGACCACCGGCCCGAGAAACACGCCGGAAAACGTAATGAACATGCAGGCGCCGGTGGCGCTGCCGACCGCGCCAACAGGCGCCAGGCGGGCGATCTCGCTGGCGAAAACGCCATTCCAGCCCATGCCGACCAGACCAAACGCGAAACAAAGCCCATAGACCGCCAACACCGGCCATTGCGGCGTTAGCAGGCAGGTAACGCCGGCGCA
>JAQBUJ010000303.1 GCA_027623845.1 Pseudomonadota bacterium | reverse complement strand
CGACTCGACCCGCCTCTCGTTTTCCGACAGCTACGAGGACGCGCGGAAGAACTTCATCGACGCCAGCCTCGCTCATCGACTGAACATGGCCGGATATGAGAATCCAAACCGCGGACCGATGGGAGAATATCTCGCCTGCGATACCGCATGGGCCGGGCCGCCCGACGCCAAGCGCGTCCTGGTGATGATTTCCGCAACCCATGGCGTCGAGGGGTTCTGCGGCTCGGGCTGTCAGGTGGATTGGCTTCGTTCGGAGCGTCCCCTTTCGTTGCCCGTGGGCACGGCGGCACTGTTGATCCATGCGATCAACCCGCATGGGTTTGCCTGGCAACGGCGGGTGACCGAGGAGGGGTGTGATCTCAACCGCAACTTTCTGGACTTCTCGCAGCCGTTGCCCGCCAACGCCGGCCATGACGAACTGGTCAACAGTTTCGTGCCGGCAAGTCTCGATCCGGCGACCCTCGCGGCGGCGGAGGAGCACCTCAACACCTATCGCGCCACCCATGGCGAGCGGGCCTTTCAATCAGCCCGCAAGGCCGGCCAATACCGCCACCCATCCAGCATGTTTTTTGGTGGGTTCGGGCCGAGCTGGGCACGCCAGACCTTGGAGACCATCGTCACCGACTATGCCTTGAGCGAACGCGAACTCGTCGCGGTGATCGACTTCCACACCGGTCTCGGTCCCTTCGGATATGGCGAGCCGATTTCCGGCCATCTACCGGGCACACCGGGGCTCGAGTGGGTTACCCGGGTCTATGGCCAATCCGTCGGGGTGCCGGAACTTGGAACCTCTGCGTCGATCCCCTTGCATGGGACCGCCCGCGACCTTTGGGACCGGTTGCTTGATACGCGCTATGCCTATGTCGCGCTGGAATATGGCACCTATAGCCAAGAACGCAGCCGACTGGCTCTGCGGGAAGATCACTGGTTGCACAACCAAGGGGAGATCGATTGGCAAGCGCCGGAGACGCAGCGTATCAAGGCGCAACTCAAGCATCACTATTACCCGGCCAGCGATGACTGGAAGGAAATGGTTCTCTGGCGCTCGCGGCAACTGCTGCGACAAGCGACCGAGGCGCTCGGGTCACCGTGAACCCGGATGGTCCCGCGCCAGAGCGGGCCATGCCACTTTCGCGAAGCCGTGACTCGGGATTGATTGACGGCACTGGCAAAACAAAATGGGCCGCTCAACCGAGCGGCCCATTTCGCGAGTTTTACCCCGGTGTGCGAGATCGTCCTTAGCGGATGATTTCGATCTTCACCCGGCGGTTCTTCGGCTCACGCTTGCCGTCGGCGGTGAGCACCTTGTTGTTCTTCTCACCATAGACCTTGACCTGCATATGCCCGCCAAGATCGCTTGAGCTGTTGTCATCAAGCAGCGCCGCAACAGCGTTGGCCCGTTTACCCGACAACACCATGTTGTACGCGGCGTTACCGGAACGGTCGGCAAAACCGGAGATGATCACCGTCTTCGCCGCTGTGGTATCAACCGATAGCACGGCCTTGTTTACCGTCTTCGCCTCGCCATTGGTGATCGCCGCAGAGTCATGATCGAACATGACCGTGTAGTTTTCGTATTTCTTCAGCGGCGCGGGAGCCGGAGCCGCGGCCTTCTTTTTCGCCTTCGGCTGCGGTGCCAGAGCCCGCTTCAGGGCGTTTAGCGCCGAGTTGAAATCGCTCTTACATTTGGCGATATCTTCAGGCTGCAGATTCTCTTCCTGCTCTTGCATCCAGCAATCGAACGCCGCCTGGGCCTTCGCTGCGGTCTTCGGGAAACGCACCGAGCCAACGTCGAGAACTTCGTTCAGCTGCCGTAGCGCTGATTTGAGCTCACCCACATGCTCCGGCGGAATGTTCCGGGCGTCAACTGCTTCAGGGCCCGGAGGCGTACCACCGGCCGACGTCATCGCACGATCGGCAAAGGTATCGGAGTCGGTGTAATCAGACTCGTTATATTCCATCTGCGCCAATCGCAGATACTGAGCATAGAGCGCCTTGTCGAACGGCCCACCACCCGGCGTGGTTTCCTTGGCCATCTGCAGTTGCTGTCCAACGCAACCAGCCAACACAAATGCAGCCAGCCCCATCCCGGTCAATATTTTGGTCGAACGCACCATCATAGTCATGCTCCTCCACTGGAATTCTTTTTACAATCTAGGCAATATTTAGTCTGAACCAAGCGGTACGAGCAACAGGATTCGACGTAAACACTGGATTCAGAAACCAAATTTGGTGCAGGAACGCGGTTTTTCTCACATACCGCATTCAAAAACGCTCCGCCCGAAATGGGGAAAGATCAATACTCAGATCCCGGCCACTGACCAAAGCATCAATCAACTGGCCGGTCCGAGCCGAGAGGGTCAAGCCGATATGGCCATGGCCAAACCCAAAAAAGACGTTCTTGAAATTGGGCGATCGGCCGATCACCGGTTTGCTGTCCGGCATCGATGGGCGATAGCCAAGCCATTCCCGCGTCACCACATCACCAAGCCCCGGCAAGGCCGCCTTGGCGTGAGGCAGCATGTTGTAAATTCGCCGAAAATCCGGCGGAGCATCGACGCCGGCGAGTTCAACTCCTGAGGTCAACCGCATGCCGTCCTGCATTGGCGCCAGCACAAATCCTTGCTCGCCAATAACCGTTGGACGCCGCAATCCCGGTCCCGCCTCGACATTGAGGTTAAGGTGGTATCCCCGTTCCGTATCAAGCGGCACATCGGTGCCGAGCATTTGGGTGAGTCGGTTCGACCAGGCGCCGGCGCAGATCACGAAGACATCCGCGCCATGCATGCCAAGATCGGTGACCGCGCGAACCGGGCTTGCATCATCGAATTCGAAGCGCGTCACTCTTTCGGCGAGGATGGTTCCACCCAATTTCACGAAGGCCTCGGCGTAGGCGTCGGATAATTTGGCGGGACTGGTCACGAACGCATTTTCCGGATGAAAGGATCCGTGGAGGAATTTGTGCGCCAGGCCTGGCTCAAGTTGGCGGATCTCATCCTCTGCCATGATCTCGACCTTGAAACCGAGCCGGGTCTGAACCGCACGCTCGGCCGCCGCCTTGTCGAAAGCCGACTTGGTCGAATAAACCTTCAACCACCCCGTCGGCTTGACGATGTCGTTGATCTCATAGGCCTTCAGCAAAACCTCATGGGCGGCCACCGCGTCCCGGTTCAAGACCGCTAATTCCCGCGAGATCTGTTCCACTCTGCTGGGCATGCCAGAGGCCAAAAAGCGCAGCAACCAGGGAGTCATTTTCGGCAGATACGACCAACGAAGCTTCAACGGCGCCGCTGGATCGAACAGCATTCCGGGCACTTGTTTCCAGGTACCAGGGGTGCTGACCGGATAGACGCTGCCAACCGCAATGGTGCCGGCATTACCAAACGAGGTTGACCGTCCCGGTGGCTTGGGATCGATGATGGTCACCGAATGACCGCTACGCTGCAGGAACAACCCGGTGCAAAGGCCGACAATGCCAGCGCCGATAACGACTACCCGCTTGGATGGCCCCCCGGATTCGGGTTGGCGATTGGGTTCCTGGGGCATGGTCGGCTCCCGCCAAACACAAGAAGTTTAATTCATTACCTCGGGCCGGTCACGAACCACGGCAATTGAGCAACCGGTACCGGCACGCCGTGGATTGCAGTCAGCGCGCGGTTTCCTTCAGCATGGTCAAAAGCCGGATCAACCGCTCGTCGCGCTCTTCTTCAAGGTCGTCGATGGAACGCTCTCCAGCCTCCTCGGCAACGCCTTCGATCAGGGCGTTAGAAAGGCTCGGGGTCAGTTCCGGGTTTTCCGTCATGGTCTCCCACCACGACTGCATGCCCGGTCCGAAATGATCGATCATCTGCCGGAACCCACCCTTGCCGCCAGCGAGATTCATGATCATGTGCGGCCCCATCAAGGCCCAGCGCAAGCCGGGGCCCTGGGCGACCGCCGCGTTGATATCCTCGACCGAAGCGAGATCGTTTTTCACCGCCAGCACCGCCTCGCGCCAAAGCGCGGCCTGCAACCGGTTCGCCAGATGACCGGGAACTTCCTTGTTGATGCGGATCGCGTGCTTGCCGATGTGGTTGTAGAAGCCGATCGACCAATCGACGGCGGCAGGATCGGTATCCTTGCCGGCCACGACCTCGACCAGGGGAATGAGATGCGGCGGGTTGAAAGGATGGCCGACAACGAAACGCCCAGCCGAGGCGAAACCATCCTGCATATCGCTCATGATCAGGCCCGAGGTGCTGGACGAAAGAATCGTCTTCTCCGGCAGGGCATTGTCGATCCGCCGATAGAGGTCCCGTTTAACCTGCATCTTCTCTGGCGCGTTCTCCTGCACGAAACCGACATCGGCCACCGCGTCGCCGGGACTGTCGTGGAAGCTGATCGCGGTTTTATGCGCCCCCGGCGCCAGCCCGAGCGCTTCCATATGCGGCCAGGCATTGTCGATGAAGGCGACCATGCGGTCCCGCCAACCGTCAGCTGGATCCCAGGCGCTGACCTGGAAA
This sequence comes from Pseudomonadota bacterium, assembly GCA_027623845.1. Taxonomy (GTDB): domain Bacteria; phylum Pseudomonadota; class Alphaproteobacteria; order Thalassobaculales; family Thalassobaculaceae; genus JADHLJ01. The sequence continues at coordinate 485 of JAQBUJ010000303.1, read as the reverse complement.
CCCTGGGCCAGAAAATAGGTCGCCCAACTGGAGCCGATGGTGCCGGCCCCAAGGACGCCGATGCGCCGGATCGAGGCAAATTCTGGATATTGGGCCATAGCGGTTTTCCAAGATCGGTGGGGAGGGGTATTGCTTCTACGGTTGGTCTGGCGAGGGAACCAGGACCCGAAACCCTAGAACCGTCATGCCAATAATGCCGAGCCAAGTCTCCTGCCAAAGACCGTAGGACACCATCGCCGTGAAGACGATCGCCGCCCCGGCCCCGATCGCCGCAGCCTGCCATGGGCTTTGCAGGACACGAACCGTGCGGATCGCCAGCCAGACAATAATGGCGAAAATTACCAGACCGACGCCGCCAAGCTCAAGCCAAAGCTGAATCGCCGCATCATGCGGGTGGGTGGGTGGTTTCACTAAATATTGGTAGGGGATCACCGGATCGACGGGCAAGGGCAGATGCCGGATGGGCCCGATGCCATGGCCAAACA
>JAQBUJ010000302.1 GCA_027623845.1 Pseudomonadota bacterium | reverse complement strand
GTGGACCATAATGTCCATCGGAACCCGGGATTGGGCACATGGGTTCTGATCAATGGAAGGTGGTATAATTTTTTCAACCGTCTCCGACAAACGCACAATTGACGATTGTAGATTTGACGTCGTGGAATTGAACCCAGCGATACCTGCTTTTGAAACATAGTCCGAAACTCCGAATGCCATCGCGGCTGTAGCGATTAGACCAACGGCCAAGCGAATAAAAAATATTTTCGTGAGTGCGCGATCTTCATCCATAGCGTCCATCGCATATATTTGTAAGTTTAGATTTTAAATTTTCTTCAAAACCCCGGACACATGGAGCCCTATGGACCGTGCAACATCGATAAAAATATATCGATTAAGCTGGTCCGATCTCTGACGACTACCAGAGACATAGCCCAAACATACACCATTACGTCATATTGAACAAATTTTTAAACACATTGATAATGCCTCAAATGCGTTTTTATTCTCCGCTAAATCGACACAATTGCAGATGATTCAACATCTTAGGTCCTCTACCTGTGCATTGAAATTAGCGAAAATCTCCCGCAGCGCCAGAGCGATCGCCCGCGCATCCGCCAATCCGGTATGAGCGGGGCCATCCATCGCCAATCCCAAGTGCTGCGGCAGATCCGAACTGATGGTCTGCTCACGCGGTAAGTCCAGGGCGGCCATGAACATAGGGCGCAGGCTGAGCGTGCGCTCCGCCGAGATCGGCATTACCACGCCGCGCCACCCGCAGTTTTCGCTGAGGCAGGTGGCGTCGTCGCCATTGGCAGCGACGATTTTCGCAACCCCCACGAAAGCCGCAAAATCGGTGATGACCTCCTCGAACGACTCCCCGCCAGCCGCCAGATCTGCATTGGTGATGCCGGTCAACTTGGTGAAATAGTCGGACAGAGCGGGATTAAACACCGGCAGCGCCAATCGCTCAAAACTGGCGATTTCGGGATACCCTTGCTGGTTGGCGAGCCTGACCGCGCCAATCTGCACGAGCTCGCGATATTCCGCATCGCCGCCCCAATTTCGCGCCAGAGAACCCTCCCAGGCGGTATATTCCAGATCATATATGACGATCTCGTCCGCCCCTTCCAACGCTGCGAGACGGCGGCGTATAGCTTCGGCTCGTCGAGCTGTAGCAGGCGTTGTCATGAGGCCTCTCCGGGAAATATTCTCTTGGGTAGGCGATTTGCCGAAGCGGGGCCAGCACTCGCTCGCCAAAGCCACATGGATGATGCCAACCCCGTCATCCTGCTGTGTCCTGGCAGCCGGCATCGCGACGGGGTAAGCTGCGGGTAGATAACCGGCAAGAAAACAGAGGCAGCGCCATGACTGACAAAATCGTGCATATCGGCTGTGGCGCTGGGTTCTCGGGCGACCGGGTGGACGCCTCGATCCCGGTGGTGGCGAGTTTGGCAAAACGCCAAGGCCCGCGCTATCTGATCTTCGAGACCTTGGCCGAACGCACCCTGGCCCTGGCCCAAAAACATCGACGCAAGGACCCCAGCCACGGGTATTCGCCATTCCTGGAGGCCTATATCCGACCAATCCTGAAAACCTGTCATGAGTCAGGTATCCGCATCGTCTCGAACTTTGGCGCCGCCAATCCGATGGGCGGTGCGGCGAAGATCGCCGAGATCGCCCGCGAGCTTGGTTGCAGCGGGCTAAAGATCGCAGTTGTCGAGGGCGATGATCTGTTCCAATGCCTCTCGGAAGAGGAAATTCGCAACTATCCGACCATCGAAGGCCTGGAGATTGGCGATAACGAGGTCATCGCCGCCAACGCCTATCTCGGCGCCCGGCCGATCGCCGACGCCCTGGCGCAGGGCGCCGACGTGGTGGTGGTTGGCCGCTGCACCGACCCGGCACTGGTGCTCGGCCCTTTGGTGCATGAATTTGGCTGGCCCGAGGATGATTGGGAACGTTTGTCCGCCGGCACCATGGCCGGGCATTTGCTGGAATGCGGGGGACAAGTCACCGGCGCCTATTTCGCCGACCCCGGCTACAAAGATGTGCCGGATCTGGCCAGGGTCGGATTCCCGATCGCCGAGGTCGGGTCAGACGGCTCGCTGATCGTCACCAAGGCGGATGATACCGGCGGTCTGGTCTCGGCCCAGACCGTGAAAGAGCAATTGCTTTACGAAATCCACGACCCAGCGAACTATTTAACCGCCGACGTGATCCTCGACATTTCCCAGGTCAGGGTCGAGGAAGTTGGGCCGGACCGGGTGCGGGTCAGCGGCGCCCGCGGCAAACCGCGCCCGGATACGCTGAAGGCCACCGTCAGCATCGATGGCGGCTGGATGGGCGAGGCAGAGATGAGCTACGCCGGCCCGAACGCTCTTAAGCGGGCGCAACTGGCCGTGGACGTCCTAAAGCAGCGCTGCCGTGATATTGGCACCAACTGTCCGGTGCGTTTCGACATCCTCGGAACCGTCAGCGTGCATGACGGCGATGGCGGCGGCGGCGGCGCGGCCGGCGATTGGCCCGATGATGGCGACTATCGTATCCGCGTTGCCTCACGCGGCCATGACAAGGACGGTATTGAGCGGATCAATCAGGAAATGCTGAGTCTCTATTGCAGCGGTCCGGCAGCGGGCGGTGGATTTCGCCAACACCTGACCGATCAGGTTCAAACCGCTTCAATCCTCGTCGACCGAGCCTTACTGGCGACCCGGGTTCGAATGATGGAGGTTTCGGCGTGAGCGGCACGGGCGATATCCAAGAGACCCGCCTGCACGAGGTGGCGCATGCCAGGGCCGGAGATAAGGGCAACCGTTCAAACATCAGCCTGATACCCTATAAACCGGAAGCCTATGCCTTGTTGCTTGAGCAGGTAACCGAGGCGCGGGTGCTGGAGCTGTTCGCGCATAAGGGGGCGACCAAGGTCACGCGATACGAATTACCGAACTTGCCGGCACTGAATTTCGTGATTGACGATGCGCTTGAGGGTGGGGTGAACGCCGCCCTGAATCTTGATCAGCATGGCAAGACCCTATCCTACCTGCTACTTGGGCTTTCGGTTGCAATGCCTCGCGCCTTAATCCTTCATCCATCCCCCAAATAGAGCTAGGTCAAACCATGCCCAGGCGCGAAGACGCCCGACTTCTCACCGGTCGGGGATGTTTTATTGATGATCTACTGCCAGCCGGTACCGCCCATGGCGTGGTCTATCGTTCGCCGATTGCCCATGGGCGAATCCAGACCCTGGATCTGCAGGCCGCACGATCGGTCCCGGGGGTGCTCGCCGTCTATACCCAATCCGACCTCGACGCCGCCGGCAGCGGTCCGCTTCGCGCCCGTGCTTCGGTAACCAGTTCCGATGGCCAAGCGATGATTGAGCCGGAGCGCCCGGTGCTGGCGCGCGATATGGTGAAATATGTCGGGCACCCGGTCGCCTTCATTGTTGGGAAAACCCTGCAAGCCGCACTCGACGGCGTCGACGCCATCGATGCCGCCTATGGAGATCTACCAACGGTCATCGGTTGCGAAGCGGCGCTCGCCAAAGCCGCGGCGGCGATCTGGCCGCAAGCGCCGGATAATGTGAGTTTTCGCTGGGAACTCGGCAATGGCGATGAAGCCGAAACGGCGATCGCCAACGCGGATCATGTGGTGCGGCTGACCGTGCATCATCCTCGACTGGTGGTTGCGCCGGTTGAGCCGCGCGGCGCGCTTGGCCAGCATGATCCCGAGACCGGACGCTTCACCCTGACCACGCCAAGCCAGGGCACCGTCGCGCTGCGCGCTGCGATGGCCGAGTCGCTTGGCTGCGCAGAGGAACAGGTCCGCGTGCTCACTCACGATGTCGGCGGCAGTTTCGCGGTCAAGATCTGGCCCTATCCCGAACAGATGCTGTGCCTGTTCGCGGCGCGCGATCTTGGCCGGCCGGTGAAGTGGATCGCTACCCGTTCGGAGAGCACATTGTGCGACGCGCAGGGCCGCGGGCGCGTCGATCACGCAACCCTGGCGCTGGATGATAGCGGCCGGATTTTGGCCTTTCGAGTCGATGCCGTCGGCGATCTCGGCGCCTATTTGAACGCTGTGGCGCCGTCGATCTTCACCGGCGGCGCCTGCCGCACCTTCGGTCACAACTACCGGATCCCGGCGCTGCATTATCGTGTCCGCGCCGTGTTCACCAACGCGCCGCCAACCGACGCTTATCGCGGCGCCGGTAAGCCGGAGAGCGTCGGGACCCTGGAGCGGTTGCTGGACCATGCCGCACTAGAATTAGGCTTGGACCGGATCGCGCTCCGGCAGCGCAATATGATCCGCCCCGACGAAATTCCCTACAGCACGGCGATGGGCGAGGAATTCGACGCCGGCGATTTTCCCGGCATCTTTGATAAGGCCTTACTTGCAGCCGATTGGGACGGGTTCGAGACCCGCAAGAAAACCTCCGAGGCGAAGGGCCGGTTGCGCGGCCGCGCGGCCGGTATCCACATGCACGCCAGCGGCGGTTCGGTCGCCGAGCGCACCCAAGTGCGGGCCCTGCCGGATGGCACCATCCGGGTACGCACCAGCAGCCAGGACAGCGGCCAGGCGCATGGCGAGACGCTTGCCCGGGTGGTTGCGGAATCCCTTGGGATCTCCCCCGAGCGGGTGACGGTCGAGCAAGGCGACAGCGATGTGTTGCTGGTTGGCGGCTCTACCGGCGGTTCGAACCTGCTGCCGGTCACCGCCAACACCGCCCATCGCTCGGCCCTGGTGATGATCGAGCGGGCCCGAGAAATGGCCTCGGACGTCTTGGAAGCCGCTGTGCAGGACATCGAATATCAGAGTGGATCGCTGCGGATCAGCGGCACCGATCGCTCGATTTCGCTGGCCGAACTGGTGGCCCGGTTGCCGGACAGCCCAGACACGCCGGTGGGTCACGAGCAACCTTCTGGCTGTGTTGGTGAGCTGACCTTCGAGGGTAAACACACGACGTTCCCAAACGGCGCCTATGTCATTGAGGTCGAAGTTGATCCGGAAACCGGCGGCATCACCATCGCCCGCATTACCGGAATGGA
>JAQBUJ010000301.1 GCA_027623845.1 Pseudomonadota bacterium | reverse complement strand
GACAAGGCCAACAATCACCTGCTCGGAGAGCGCCGCCAGCGAATTTCCACCAACTACGCGACACCACCTCGCAATGATGGGCGCGTCTCCAACACTCACGTCCTTCACTCCAGTATATTTTCGTGGCGGACCTCTTCCGGAAACAGTGCCCCCAAAACACCCAAAATGGGCACCCAGTCTGTTTCGTTGGAATGGATCATAGCAAGCGAGATAGTGTCGGAGAAGCCCGTGGTGCCAGATCACACAGTGGCGCGAGGGCGTTTGATCCTCGGCGATATCTTGGCGCCTCTTCGTGGGTATAGCCACGTTCGAGGTTTCCTTGACGGCATGTAGCGTTTTTTATTCGATGTCCGTTCCGGGTCAATCTCAGGCCAAATACAAAATAGAGCGAGTGTTTGTCTCATCTGTACCGAGCATGGGGTTGCACCTCTAGTATCGCTGCCCCTTGACGGTTTCCGCGCCCTCATAGAGCACGCGGCGTTTGATGACAGAATCCTGCCGGCAAAGCTCGAAATCCTCGTCGGTCAGCCAGCCGCTGGGCGGGCCGGCAACCTTGAAATTGCCGTGCGTGTCCTCGCCGCTGACCAAGCCCACGAGCGAGCGGTCGCCGCTACGCTGCTTCATCGATGGCCTGATATAGCGGACCGCGACGCCAATCCGTCGATCATCCGTCCCGTTCGGGCCGGAGGAATGGATCAGATGACCGTGATGCAGTGACGCCTGGCCGGTTTTCAAAACGACGTTCACGCCTTCACCGTCATCAACCGCCACCGCGACCTCCTGGCCGCGCGACAGCAGGTTATTCTTGTCGAAAGTATCGACATGCGGCACCAGTTGATTAGCATGACTGCCGGGCACGAAGCGCATGCAACCGCTGGCGATGTTCGACGGTGAGAGCGCCACCCAGGCGGTGACCTCTTCCGCCTCATCGAGGCCCCAATAGGTCAGATCCTGGTGCCAGGTGACGATATGCGTCGTGTTTGCTTCCTTGATGAACAACCCAGAGCTCCAAACCATCAGATCCGGCCCCAGGATCGGCGTCACCGCGTCGATCAGGTTTTGGTTGCGGGTCAGCCGATCAAAAGACGGCAGCAGTCGGTCGGGATAGGAGCGCACCAGCCCCAGCTTTTCAGGATCATCCGCCATCTCGGCTTCGGCGGCCTCCAGATCGGCGCGGATCGCGCGGGCCTCAGCCTCACTCACCGCGTCAACAGGAAAAACGAAACCGTCCTGCGCATAGATCTCTGAAATACTCTGCATCGCCAGGGCCATGAGCTTCACCTGTCTATTTTGCCGCGCGATGGCAGGGGTTCGAGAACCATTCCACCAGTCGCACGATTAAAACCAGCATCGAGCCTCAAGTTTAAGCCGTGCACGCCGCGCCGTCGAGCGCCCGCCGCGACGACAGCAGCAGGTAACCGGTGACGGATGGCGATCGAAGCGCTGATCAGTCGGGCCGGCCGCGTTCACATAACAATCGATAAACCCCGATCGCGGCGCCGCTGAATTTCGCCCGCATCCGCTCCGCCGCCGCCAAAGCCTCGTCTTCGCGTAAAAATTCCAACAGCAGGCAACCGGCGATCTTGGCGTCAGGGCCACGGATCGCCTCTTCCGCCATCGCGCCTTCGCCTGGAACTTCGTCGGACATCCAAAGCTCGGCGCGGACCAACACGGCGGGGTCCTCGGTTCCATCCACCCCGCTTCGCGCCGCCGCTTCATCAACGGAGCCGAGGAACCTAACGGCCACTGCGGCCGCACCGAAGACCTCGCCGGACAAAACCTCGCGCCGGCACACGGTCCGGCTTGCATCGGTGAAGATGCCGGACATCATTTCCTGGGTCCAGGGCGTCGGATTGGCCAAACATTTCTTGTAGGCCTCGGAACGAAGGGTCGCCGGCGACTCGACCTCATACCAGGTGAAGAATTCAAGATCGCCGGCCACCGCCTGATAGCGCCGACCGCGCACGAAACCGGGAATCCCCAGGCGTTCCGGCAAATGCTCACCCTGGTACCAGCTTTCGTAGTTGGCCTCGGATTGCTTAAGGCGATTGTTCCAAACCGCGAGTGCGCCTGTACCGGTCATGAATATCTCCTGGTTGGTGAAAAGGGCCGCGTTTAGCGAATGGTGGCGAAGAAGGTCCTGACGTCCTCAGTGAACGCCTCGGGTTGCTCAAAGGCGGCGAAATGGCCGCCGCGCTCCATCGTTGTCCAATGGGTGATGTTATAGTCAACCTCGCACCAACTGCGCGGCGCGCGAATGATTTCCTTGGGAAACGAGGCAACACCGGTCGGCACGTCGACCCGGCCCTTGCCGCGGATCTTCCCGAAACTTTCCCAATACAGCCGGGCTGATGACGCCGCCGACGCGGTCAGCCAATACAGCATCACGTTATCCAGCATCTCATCACGGCCAAGCGCATTCTCCGGGTGGCCGTCACAATCGGTCCAGGCCCAGAACTTCTCCATGATCCAGGCCAGCTGCCCCACCGGAGAATCAACCAGCCCATAGCCCAAGGTCTGCGGACGGGTGCTTTGTTGTTTCGAATATCCACTATCCCAATCCCGATAGTGATTGAACGCCGCCAGGGCCGCGCGATCGTCGTCGCTCGGATTGTCCCGGCTCTGCGCCGTTGGATTGGCCAGCGGCATATTCAGGTGGATTGCCGCGCATTGCCCGCCGTCACGGCCGATCTGGGTGGTGACCGCAGCCCCCCAATCGCCGCCCTGGGCGCCAAAGCGATCATAGCCAAGGCGTTCCATCAGCGCCGCCCAGGTCTTGGCGATCCTCTCGATCCCCCACCCCGATTGGGTCGGCTTGCCGGAAAACCCATAGCCCGGCAAGGTCGGACAAATGACATGGAAGGCGTCCTCTGCCTTACCACCATGGGCCGTTGGATTGCTCAGCGGCTCGATAACCTTGTGAAATTCAACGATCGAGCCCGGCCAACCATGGGTCATGATCAGCGGCATGGCATCCGCGTGGGGCGAGCGCTGGTGAATGAAGTGAATATCAACGCCGTCGATCTCAGTGATGAATTGATCGAACCGATTGAGCGCCGCCTCGCGGGTCCGCCAGTCATAGCCATCGGTCCAATACGCCGCCAACTCCTGTACATAGGCCAGAGGGATACCTTGCGACCAATCATCAACCACCTCGGCCTCGGGCCAGCGGGTCGCCAGAATGCGGCGGCGCAAATCGGTTAGATCCGCATCCGGGGCGGCGATTTTAAAGGGTCGGATCTCGGCCATGGCGGCTTCCTTCGATTTGCGCGTTCCAGGATAACCTGGGCATAGCCTCCGGCCCATTCACTAATCGACCGGATCTGATCCAGCGAGCGATTTCATCGTGTTCAGGATTGCACACCGGCCCGCCGCTCGGTTGTATGGCGGCATAGTGCGATGACCCGACCGGGAGAAGCCTGATGCAACGTAGAAAATTCGAGGACCAACGCTATTTCGAGGATTTTGAGATCGGAGAGACTTTTTACATTGCGTCACGCACCCAGACTTCCGGCATTTTTGCGGCGTTTCAGGCGGCCAGCGGCGACAACCATCCGATCCACTATGATACCGAGTTTTGCCGCGAACATGGCTATCCGGATCTGCTGGCCCATGGCATGCACGTGCTGATCCAGGCCGCGCCGGGGGCCGGAGACCTTCCCTTCATGATCGAGGAGTCGATCATGGGGATCGTTGGCCTGGAGGCGAGTTTCGGCAAACCAGTGTTTCGCGGCGACACCACCTATCCGCAACTTGAAACCATTGGCTTGGAGCCGGGGCGCACCACCGGGGTCATCGTTTTACGCTCCACCGTGCATAATCAACGCGAAGAGTTGTGCATGGACGGGAAAATCAGGATGTTGCTGCGTAAACGCCATCCGGATCGGGCATAATCATTCGGCAACCGGGATAATCCCAGCGTTGAACCAGCAACGCCTTTAAGGACGGGGAACAACACCATGCAGCAAGGCAACCCAACATCGTTGCGGGTCCCCGATCCCGGTGTGGCGGTATTGTTCACCCAGGACGCCCGCTGGCAGGCTTGGCTCGACGTCGAAGCGGCATTGGCCAAGGCGGAGGCGGAACTTGGGATGATCCCAGCGCCAGCAGCCGAAGAAATTGTCCGTAAATGCGATCTCCAGTTGTTCGATCGCGAACGCCTCACCGAGGGCTTTACCCGCACCGCCCACACGCTGGTGCCGTTGGTCTGGGAGTTGGCGCGACTTTGCGACGGCGACGCCGGCAACTATGTGCACTGGGGCGCCACCACCCAAAACATCACCCAGACCGGAGATCTACTGCAACTCAGGAAAGCGCACCGGGTTTTCCTCGGCCAGATCAGCGCTATTCTGCGACCGCTCGCCGATCTGGCGGAACGCTCCAAGGACATGGCGCTACCGGGCCGCACCCACGGTCAGCACGCGGTGCCAGCAACTTATGGCCTCAAGGTTGCGATCTGGATCGATGAGTTCGCCCGCCATGTGGAACGTCTCAGAGCGTGCGAGCCGCGGGTTTTCCAGGCGCTGTTAGGCGGCGCCGCCGGCACGGTCGCCTCCTTCGGTGATCAAGGCCTGAAGGTGCAGGCGCGGATGGCCGCCCATCTCGACATGCCGGCAATGCCGGTGCCGGCGCGCAGCATCATGGATCATCTGGCCGAGCATGTGATGCTGCTGGCCCTATTGGCGGCGACCTGCGGCAAATTCGCCAACGAGATCTATACCGGCATGAAGCAGGAATTCGGCGAGGTCGAGGAGCCGATCTCCCCCGGTACCGTCGGCAGCAGCACCATGCCCCAAAAACGCAACCCGCATCTCTCCCAGGACATCATGGCCTATGCGGCGCAGATCCGAACGATGGTGCCCCTGGCGCTGGAAACGGTGATGACCGAACACGAGGCGAACCGACAAACCTCACTGATGATGCGGCACGCGCAAAATCAGGTCTGCACGTTGATGGGCGACACCTTGGAGCGTGTGCGCATCCTCGCCGAAGGGCTGGTCCTCAAGCCGGAGCGAA
>JAQBUJ010000300.1 GCA_027623845.1 Pseudomonadota bacterium | reverse complement strand
GCCCCCCTTCGCCAAGGCTTCGGGCGACACTCCTTCGCCCAATTTGCGGTTCCGGGTGGCCTGCCACCCGAAGCCCGCAGGGCGAAGGGTGGTGGGCGCGGCTGGGATTGAACCAGCGACCCCTCGCGTGTGAGGCGAGTGCTCTCCCGCTGAGCTACGCGCCCATCCCGGTGGAGGCCGGGAGATAGCGGCAGCGAGGCCATTCTGTCAAGCAGCCAGTGGCGGCGGTGACGGTTTCGCCCTCGTGATATTGGCTGGCGCGGCGCGATCGGCGGGTATTCGCGCTATCTCGGGATTGGCCAGCGCGCTAGGGTCGAGGCCTTCGCCAGCGCCTTGCAACCGGAGTGCCTCATGCCCCTTGAAATCGGTGTCATGTTACGTGGCCAATATGAATTTGGCGTCGATATGGCGGCGGCGGCCGAGGAGCTGATCGAGCAGGCCCGGATGGCCGACCGGCTGGGCTATGCCTCGATCACCAAGGGCTCGCACTATTCCACACCGGACTATCAGGCCCTGCAACAACTGCCGGTGCTGGCGCGGCTTTCCGGCGAGGTGAAGAACGCACGGTTGAACGCCGGGATCGTGCTGTTGCCGCTGCACAAGCCGTTGGATATCGCCGAGCAATTGGCGACCATCGATATCCTGTCGAACGGTCGGCTGATTTTCGGCGTCGGGATCGGCTATCGAGAGGTCGAGTTCAAGGCCTTTGGCACCACCCAGAAGGAGCGCGGCAGGCGGGCGACGGAGAACCTGATCGCCATCAAGCGTCTGTGGAGCGAAGACAAGGTGACGATGAAGGGCACGCATTTCGAGCTTGAGGATGCGGTGTGCTGGCCAAAACCGATCCAAAAACCCAATCCGCCGATCTGGATTGGCGCCAACGCCAACGCCGCCTTGCAGCGCGCCGTCGATTATGGCGATTGCTGGTACATCAACCCGCATACCACGATCGACACGCTGGTCGATCAGGTCGACTATTACAAAGGCCTGCTGGATAAGGCGAACAAGCCGTTTCCGAGCGAGTTCCCGATGCGCCGAGAAGCCTTCGTCGCGCCAACCCGGGCCGAGGCGATCAAGCTGGCCGGACCGTTCGTCTCGAAGAAGTTCGCCTCCTATCACGCAACCGGACAAAGCGATCAGCTGCCCGAGGGCGAGTCGCTGGCCGGTGATTTCGATGAACTGGTCGATGGCCGCTTCCTGATCGGCTCCCCCGACGAGGTCGCCGCGCAGATGATCGACATCAACCGCCGTCTGGGCGTCAACCACTTGATCGTCTCGATGGAATGGGCCGGGATGGAAAAATCCGTGGCCATGGATTGCATGCAACTGATGGCCGAAGAGGTAATGCCCAAAGTGGCCAGTGCAACGTGAGTCGACGGGCTGGCGCTTGAGGAGCCAAAAGTCGCAAGTCGGCCAACCCTATTCACCCAGGCCCGCCTATCCGTGCATCTTGGCGCCCTTGGTGATTTTGTCGACCAGCTTGCGCTCATCGCGCAGCGCCAGGCCGACAATCGACATTTCGTCGGGCTGACGAAGCTTCACGGTTTCACGATTGGCGGCGTCGTGGCCGGTCGAGAACATTTCCTCAATATACAGCGACAGCCGCACGCCGCGTTCCATCCCGCGTCGGTAAATCGTCCGCAGCTTCTCGCCATCGCAAGAGAGCACGATCACCGGCTGGATCAACAGCGGCGCATAGCTGTTGCCGGCCGCATCCTGGTAATCCTCGCCCAGCAACGAGGCGTCCGCGCCAATCACGCCGGAAGTCAGAAAGGCCGTCACGTTAAGCTTTTGCCAGGTGGCGAGATCCTCGCGCACGACGATGGCGATCTTGGTGTCAAATTGCATGCGGCGATCAAATGCCGAAAATCGAGGATAGGCCGGTGCGATCGCTATGCGCCGCCATCACCACGTCATCGGGCAACTCGATCCGCTCCGCCGCCGCCCGCAATACCGATGGCAGCAAGCCAACATCGCCCACCGAGTTCAGGAAGACGCCCGGACGCGACAGCACGTAATGCACGGCGGTGCGAATATCCTCTTCCGCCTCCAACGGCTCGTACCAGGTCGAGCGGCGCTTCGAAACGCCCGCCGCCCAGGGGCCTCGCGCCAAAGCCTTGATGGTCTGCACCGCCACGTCGCGCTCGCGGCAGATTTCCAGGGTTTTCTCAAAATCGTCGGCATAGGTCGGGTGATGCGCGGTCACCCAATTATAGGGCATCAACACCGAGTCGAAGTCGAAATGGGCCAGCGAGCGGCGATGCATCGCAGCGACGTTCCAGCCGTGGCCAGTCACCCCGATAAAGCGGACCAGACCGGCGTCACGCGCCTCCACAGCGGCCCTGAGCGCGCCCTCTTCGCTCATCGCCAGATCCCATTCATCGGGATGGATCAACGCATGAAGTTGCAACAGGTCGAGCTTGTCGGTGCGCAGCCGCTCAAGCGAGCGGTGGATGCTGTCGCGGGCCTCGCCATAGCCCCGGTCCCGAGTCTTGGTCGCCAGGAAAAACTCGTCGCGGTGCCGGTCCATCCATGGCCCCATCCGAAGCTCGGCATCGCCATAACCGGGCGCGGTATCGAGATGATTGACGCCGAACTCCAGCAGCAGATCCAGGGTCCGGTCGGCGGTCGCCTGATCAACCTTGCCCAAGGCCGCCGCGCCAAAAATGACCGCCGAGCTTAAATGTCCGGTGCGCCCAAAGGGCCGTTTCTCGATCGCCATGCCGTCGCTCCTTATCAATACTGGCGGTAAGCATAATGCGGATGCTTGCCGAAGCCCAAGCCCATCGCTCGTGGATTTACATTTGCTATGCTATCCAGGCTCAAAATACAGTTGATCCAACGCCGTTGATCTGGACCGAGGAACCGCGCATGGCCCCGAAAATTGGTTATCTGCTGCCGACCCGCGAAGCCGTCATGGAGGGTCGACCGGCGGCCGCGCCGCTGCTCACCCTGGCGGAAAAAGCCGAGGATCTCGGCTATGATTCGATCTGGGTCGGCGACTCGATCACCGCCAAGCCAAGGCACGAGCCGATCACCCTGCTCGCCGCCGCCGCCGGGCGCACCAGACGGGTGGCGCTTGGCACTGCGGTGCTGCTGCCGGCGCTGCGCAACCCCGTGGTCCTGGCGCATCAGATCGCGACCCTGGATCAGGCCAGCGAAGGCCGGGTCATTCTTGGGGTCGGCATCGCCGCCGATATCCCGGCCATTCATGACGAGTTTCAGGCCGTTGGCGCCCCCTTCGAAAAACGCGTCGGGACCATGCTTGAGGGCCTCAGGCTCTGTCAGGCGCTGTGGACCGGAGAACCGGTGGATTGGGACGGACGTTGGACGCTCAAGGGCCAATCCGTCGGTCCAACCCCGCACCGTAAAGGCGGCCCGCCGATCTGGGGTGGTGGCTCCAAGCCGGCCAGCCTGACCCGCGCCGCCAAGAATTTCGATGGCTGGTTCCCGACCGGCCCCAGCGATTCGGCTATCTGGGGCACGCAGTGGCGCGACGTGCAAGGACAGGTCGCCGCCGCCGGCCGGGACACTAAGGCCTTCACCGGCGCCCTCTACTTGAGTTTGGCGATCGACGACAGCGCCGAGCAAGCCAACGCGACGCTCGATAAATTCCTGGAAGCCTATTACATGCAACCGGCCGCCAAGTTGCGAACCTGGCAGGCTTGCTATGGCGGCCCGGCCGAGGGTGCGGCGGAATGGCTGAAGGGTTTTGTCGACCAGGGCGCCAGTCACCTGATGCTGCGTTTCGCCGGCGATCACGACCGGCATCTGGAGGCTTTCGCGAAGATCCGCGCCAGCTTGGGTTGGTAACGGGAGCGCTGCCGCCAATGACAAACGCGCTGTTCAACGCCAACCGGATGAAGCTTGGGGTCATGGCCTTCAACTGCTCGCACGGTTCGACCGTGACGACAGCGGACGGGGCTTGGCCGATGACCTGGGAAGATAACGCGGCCCTGGCGCGGATGGTTGACGCCGCCGGCATGGAAGTGCTGTTGCCGGTCGGGCGCTGGAAGGGCTATGGCGGCGAGACCAATTTCAACAACCGCACCTTCGAGAGCTTCACCTGGGCCTCGGGCATCGGCGCGGTGACCAAGCATTGCACCGTTTTCGCCACCGTGCATGCGCCACTGGTGCACCCGGTGGCGGCGGCGAAGATGGCGGCGACGGCGGATCATATCTCCGGCGGTCGGTTTGCCATCAATCTGGTGGCCGGCTGGTTCAAGAACGAGTTCGAGATGTTCGCCGCCGAATGGCGCGAGCACGACCGGCGCTATGAATACGCCGCCGAGTGGATCGAGCTGGTCAAGCACCTCTGGAGCGCCGAGGAAGCCTTTGATTTCAACGGTGAGTTTTTCCAAGGCAAGGCGTTGTGGAGCCAACCGAAGCCGGTCCAATCACCGCGCCCGCCGATCATGAACGCCGGCAGCTCGCCGGTCGGTCAATCCTTCTCGGCCGAGCATGCCGACATGAATTTCGTCATGCTGCGCCAAAAGGACGAAGACAGCGACACCGCCCAGATCGGCCACCTCAAGACCCTGGCCGCCGATCTTGGACGCGCGTCACAATGCTGGATCCACGGCTATGTCGTCTGCCGCGAGACCGAGAAGGAAGCCCGCGACTATCTTGAGCATTACGTGGTTGAGCGCGGCGATGATGTCGCGGTCGGCAACATGCTGGATATCTTCGGTGTGCAGTCCGAAACCCTGGAGCCGGCAGTGCTGGAGGCCTTCAAATACCACTTTAAGGCCGGCCATGGCGGATATCCGCTTATCGGCACCCCCGCGCAGATCGTCGAGGCGATGCAACGGCTCTCGGCGATGGGCGTGGACGGCATTCTGCTGTCCTGGGTCGATTATCTCGGCGAGGCCAAACAGTGGATCGAGCAGGTCATGCCGCTGATGGAACAGGCCGGCCTCAGGGCGCCGTTCCGGCCAAGCGCCGGCTGAGACAGCCGTTTATACCAATTTGCGCTGAGGCTGACTCGCGAGGGATTCCCATATTTAGTGTTTTGTGATTCATTCAT
>JAQBUJ010000299.1 GCA_027623845.1 Pseudomonadota bacterium | reverse complement strand
ATGGGTTTTCTCGTAGCGGTCGGGGTCTCGCCCTTGCGGCGCCTTGCCGAGGCCGGCGGCGCGGCGGATCCAGTATTCGTATTTCAGCCACCAACTCGCCGGCCACATGAAGGTCTTGTAGTAAAATCCGGCGGGGAAGAACCTGTGCAGAAGGTTGTTCACCGAGCCGATATCGAACTTCAGACAGGGCCAACGGTTCTGGCTGGCGGCGACAAGGCCGTCACGCAGCTCGATCCGTGTGGCGCGTAGATTGGGGTCCGTCCGGTTGCCGTCGCCAAGTTGAATCAGCGCGTTCGGCTCTTCGCTACCGGCGGACATGATGCCGCGCGGACGGTGATATTTGAAGCTACGACCGACCAGATGCACGCCATTGGCCAACAGCGCCGAGGCTAGGGTGTCGCCCTTGTAACCCTCGTATTGTTGACCATCGAACCGAAATTTCAGCAGCGTCGAACGATCGATGTTCCCGGAGTTGGCGAGGCGATGGTCCTGGCCGCTCATGCCTCCCCTCCCGACAGGGCGTTCTTCTCCGCTGGGCTTTCGCGGCGCCAGTTTTCGGCGTAGGCGGCTTGGCCGGCCTCGGTTTTCGGTTTCTCGCCCATCGGGTAGATCTCTAGGATTTCGTTGGTGGCGGTGTTGCGCAGCATGTTGAACCAGCGTCGGCAGCCATGACTGTGCGACCAGCGCTCCAGATGCGGTCCCTTTGGGTTTTGCTGCATGAACAGATAGTCGGCGAATGCCTCGTCCGACAAGGCCCCAGCGTCGCGGGGGCGCAGGACATGGGCCTCGCCACCATAGTGGAACTCCTCATCGTCGCGCGGGCCGCACCAGGGGCAGTCAATCAACAGCATCGGTTCGCTCCCCCAGGTTCATCCATCATCCCGGCCCCCTTCAATGCGCAACGCCGGCGGCGCCGTGCTCGTCGATGAGATAGCCGCCGGAAAACCGATCCAGCGTGAAAGGCACGGCGATCTTGTTGGGCGCGTCGCGGGCGATCAGATCGGCGAAGACATGGCCGGATCCAGGCGTCGCCTTGAAGCCGCCGGTGCCCCAGCCGCAATTGAAATAGAGATTGCTGACCGGCGTTTTGGAGATCACCGGCGATGCGTCGGGGCAGGTATCGACGATCCCGCCCCAGGAGCGGAGCATCTGCAGCCGCGAGAACACCGGGAACAGTTCCACCGCCGCCGCCAGCATGCCTTCGGGCACGGTCAGGCTGCCGCGTTGGGTATAGCCATTATAGGAATCGGCGCCGGCCCCCAACACCATTTCGCCCTTGTCGGATTGGCTGACGTACATGTGGACGGCGTTCGACATGATCACCACATCAAGGATCGGTTTGATCGGCTCCGAGACCAGCGCCTGCAGCGGTCGGCTGGTGATCGGCAGTCGGAAGCCGGCCATGTCGGCCACCACCCCGGCGTGGCCGGCGACGACGCAGGCGACCTTGCCGGCGCGGATCGCGCCTTTTTCGGTCTCCACGCCCTTGACCACGCCGTTGTCGATGAGAAATCCGGTGACCGCGCAGTTCTGGATAATGTCGACGCCCATGTCATCGGCCGCCCTTGCATAACCCCAGGCGACGGCATCGTGTCGGGCGGTCCCGCCTCGGCGCTGGATGAAACCGCCCATCACCGGATAACGCAGGCGCGGGTCGGTATCGATAATCGGTACGATCTGCTTGATTTGCGCTGGGTTCAACACGTCGGAATCGATCCCATTCAGCCGAATGGCCTCGACCCGGCGGGTCATTTCGCGCCGTTCATGTTCGGAATGGGCCAGGGTCAGCACCCCGCGTTGGCTGAACATGGTGTTGAAGTTCAACTCCTGGCTCAACCCCTCCCAGAGCTTCATCGAATGCTCATAGATCGCCGCGCTCTCGTCCCAAAGATAGTTCGAGCGGATGATCGTGGTGTTGCGCCCGGTATTGCCGCCGCCCAGCCAGCCCTTGTCGATCACTGCGATGTTGCGGATGCCATGGCGCGAGGCCAGGTAATATGCCGTCGCCAGCCCGTGCCCGCCGGCGCCGACGATCACCACGTCATAGGCCGGCTTCGGTTCCGGCGAGCGCCATGCCCGCTGCCAATTTTCATGGTGGCTCAGCGCGTTTCGGGCAAGGCTCAGGATCGAATACCGCTGTTTGCCGCCGCGCAATCCGCGCATGCCGCTGTTGCCGCCACTGTTTACCGGCGCGTTCATGGCCCATTCCCTATCGCTAGATCCTGGTTGTCGGGGCTGTCGGCGCATCGTAGCGCGGCGAGCCGCTGATGCCGAGAACCTATCCGGTCAGCGGGGAACCGATTGCCAAAACCGGGGACTATTTGACGATGGTTTTTTGCAATCCGAATTTTTATTCGAACGACCCATTCGGGTCGCTAATTCCGGTTGCCCCCGCGAAGACCGTACGAGAACGCCAATTAGTCGGGGAAAGTTCAAAATATTGGAAGGCCACCATCCGTCACTCGGAAACGTCGCACGTAATCCTACTCCATTACAGCCATGCAATCTCGTTGACCGAATTGGGTGTTAGGGCTTATGTGGTGGCTATGTTTGGGGCGGCAAAATTCGGCTTCATTTTTTACACTTCACAGGCGACTGTCCGGAAGGGCGCGTCGTAATATACAAACTGTAGGACGGGAGTTTTTCATGCGTAAGACAATGATGGTGCTTGGCATGGCTGCGGCGGTCGCCGTGAGTTCCGCTAGCGTTGCCGAAGCGAAGACCTTTCGCTGGGCGTTTCAGGGCGACGCGCAGTCGCTTGATCCGCATTCGCTGAACGAGACTTTCACCCTCGGCCTGCTTGGTAATGTATATGAGGGGCTGGTGCGTCGTGGTCCCGATTTGCAGAATCTGCCAGCTTTGGCGACGCATTGGGAAATTCTGGAGCCAAATCGCTGGCGGTTTTATCTGCGTAAAGGCGTGAAGTACCACAACGGCAATGACTTCAATGCCGATGACGTGGTCTTCACCTACGAGCGTACAATCGCCGAAGGCTCGGACGTCAAAACCCGGATGGCCACGGTCGCCTCGGTCAAGAAGATTGACGACCATACCGTCGACTTCATCACCAAGGCGCCGAACCCGATTCTGACGTCGGAGTGGTCGACCTGGTACATCATGGACAAAGAGTGGTCCGAGGCAAACGGCTCGCAGCGTCCGACGGATGTAACCGCAGGCAAGGAAAACTTCGCCACCCGCAACGCCAACGGCACCGGCGCCTTCATCGTCAAAAGCCGCGAGACCGATGTGAAGACCGTGTTGGTCCCGAACCCGAACTGGTGGGACAAGGACGTCAAACACAACCTGACCCAGGTCATCATGACCCCGATCGGCTCCGACGCGACCCGGGTCGCCGCCTTGTTGTCCGGCGAGATCGACATGATGTATCCGGTTCCGGTCCAGGACATGAAGCGGATCGATGGCAATGCCGCGACCGAAGTGTTGGCCGGTCCCGAGCTTCGGACGATTTTCCTCGGCATGGATCAGGCGCGTGACGAGCTGCTGCATTCCAGCGTCAAAGGCAAGAACCCGTTCAAGGACATTCGGGTGCGCGAGGCATTTTATCGGGCCATCAACATTGACGCCATCAAGGCCAAGGTGATGCGCGGTCTGTCGACGCCTTCAGCGATCATGATCTCGCCGAAGTTGTTCGCCGCGCACGCCGACTCGTTCAAGCGGCGAGCCTATGACCCTGCCAAGTCCAAGGCATTGCTGGCCGAGGCCGGCTATTCGGACGGCTTCGAAGTGGGTATGGATTGCCCGAATAACCGCTATGTCAATGATGAGAAGATCTGCCAGGCGGTCGTCGCCATGCTGGCCAAGGTTGGCGTCAAAGTGAACTTGTTGGCGCAACCGAAGGCGCTGTACTTCAAGAAGGTGCTGCGGCCGAGTTGGGATACCAGCTTCTATCTGTTGGGCTGGACGCCAGGGTCGTTTGACAGCTGGAACGTGATGTACAACATCATCGGGTCGCCGCAAGAAAGCGGTCGCGGCAAGTTCAATCTTACCGGCTATGCCAATCCGAAATTCGATGCCCTGACAGACAAGGTGTTGAGCGAGACAGACGCCGCCAAGCGTGACGAAATGATCCGTCAGGCCTATCGGATGTCGGTTGACGACATCGCTTATATCCCACTGCACCAGCAAGGGCTGGCCTGGGGTAAGAAGAAATCGATCAGCCTCAAGCAGCGGGCCGACAATCAGTTCATGTTGTACCACGTCACGGTGAACTGAACTCGGCAACCGCCTGAACGCAACGCCGGCCGCCGATCTCTCGGTGGCCGGTTTGTGTTATGCTCGATAAAGTCTCTTTCCAACAAAGCCCCTGGGGGCGTGAATGCTCGCCTTCATCGTCCGACGGTTGATCCAATCCGTTGTGGTCATGTTCTTTGTGGCGATGCTGGCTTTCGCCATGTTTCGCTTCGTCGGCGACCCGGTTCACCAGATGGTCGGGATCGAGACATCGCTTGAGGAGCGTGAAGCGCTGCGGGTAAAGCTTGGCCTGCGAGACCCGGTCTATATCCAGTTCGCTCGGTTTGTCGGCAATGCCGCGACCGGTGAGTTCGGCATCTCCTATCAGCATCAGCGGCCGGTCTCGGACATGATCCGCGAACGGATGCCCGCGACCCTGGAACTTAGCATCATCTCGGCCCTGTTCTCGCTTCTCGTTGGGGTGCCGATGGGGGTTTATACCGGGCTGCATCGCCATGGCTGGCTCAGCAAGGTGTTCATGACGGCGTCGTTGATCGGGATTTCCCTGCCGACATTCCTGATCGGTATTTTATTGATTTTCGTGTTCGCGGTGCTGCTCGGCTGGCTGCCGTCCTTTGGCCGAGGTGAGGTCGTCGATCTTGGTTTTTGGCGCACCGGCCTGCTGACCGTGTCCGGCCTGAAGGCGTTGATCATGCCGTCGTTCACGCTGGGGTTGTTCCAACTGACGCTGATCATGCGTCTGGTGCGCGCCGAAATGTTGGAGGTGTTGAGGACCGACTACATCAAGTTCGCCCGCGCCCGGGGGCTGACCAACCGGGCGGTGAATTTCGGTCACGC
>JAQBUJ010000298.1 GCA_027623845.1 Pseudomonadota bacterium | reverse complement strand
TCTGCTGGAGACGGTTCGCGGATTTCTAAAACCCTGAGCCTGAATTTTTCTCTACGCCAACTTTCGCTGACTATTTCAGTGACACCGGCTGACCACGGCGGGCCGAAAGATACGCCGCGTCGATGATCCGCATCGCCGGCTCAAGATCGCCAAGACCGGGCGACGGCTCCCGGCCGGCCACGATATCCGCCAGGAACCGCTCGACGAACTGCCCGTACATCGGATCGGAATCAAGGTTCATCTCCACCAGCTCGGCCGGCTTGCCGGGCCGATGGATCGCGACGCCGCCGGGGTGGGTCTGAACATAATGCTCAGTGCTGCTCAGACTGAACGAGTATTCGCGCTTGGCCGGCGCGTCGGGGAAGTTATAGCCGGTCTCGATCAACGCCCGGCCACCGCTTGCCGATGACAGGGTGAGCAGCGCGGTATCCTCGACCGCTGCACCGTGTAGGCAATGATCGATATGGGCGAACACCCGGTCCGGCGGCGACGGCAGAAGCCCCAGCGCCAGATCGACGAAATGCACCGCGAGATTCATCAAACACCCACCGCCGCTGATCGCCGGATCAAGCATCCAGCCATTGCCCGACAGTGGGTAACGGCTCGGCGGCCCGGCATTGAAGCGCCAGGCGGTCGATGTGAAACGCGCGCCCTCCGCATTGATCAGCCGGTCCAGCAACGCCTGCAAAGGCCCAACCCGCTGCACCAACGGCACCGCCACCGGCACGCCGGCGGTTTTCGCCAATTGCTGCAGATCCGCGACATTGCCTGCGTCCAAACCGGCCGGCTTCTCGATGGCGAAGGCAATGCGCCGATCCAGCAGCGTTCTGGCGATCGCCGGCATTTCGCTGTGACGACCGAAGGCAAAGGCTACATCCGGCGCAGTATCGTTCAGCAATTCCCGCCAATCCGCCTGCCCGGGACAGTCGAATAGGCTGGCGTAGCGCGCCCGGATCTCCGGATCTCGTTCCGACAGCCCGACGATCTCCACTCCCGAGGCCAGCAGAGCGTCGATATAAAGCGGGAAATGCCAATGCGAGACTTCGAGCAGGACGACTTTCATGGCAGCATGTCCACTGGTTAAGATCGTTGTCCGCCAAAGCGGGACGACGAAGCTTAAGATATTTTTCGAACCGAAGGCCAGTTGAGCGAAACAGAACGGGCCCCAGGACCAGACGAAAAGGAAAATTCAATGCCGCTATTGGGCAAGGGCGTCGCCGCAATCTGGCACAATGTCGCCGCAGAGGTTCAGGCCGATTATAACCATTGGCATGTGCATGAGCATGTACCCGAGCGGGTCTCGATCCCGGGCTTCCTGCGCGGCCGGCGTTATGTGGCGATCCAGGGCGCGCCGGAATTCTTCCATTTCTATGAGACCGAGTCGCTGGCGACCTTGACCTCGAAAGGCTATCTCGACCGGCTGAACAATCCCAGCGAATGGACCCGGCGCGTTGGACCGACGATCAAGGACAATAACCGGACCCTGAGCCAGGTGGTGACCTCTGCCGGCGTCGGCGGCGGCGCGGCGATCCTCACCGCCAGGGTGGCGACGCAAGCGGGTCGCGACGCCGGGTTTTCGGCTTGGCTTTCCGAAGAGGTGTTTCCGGCTTTGGTCGAACAGCCCGGCATTGTCGCCGCCCATCTGCTGCAAGGCGATCAGGCGTCAAGCGCCACCCAGACAGAGGAAAAAGCGATGCGCGACCGCCCTGACGACGTGGCGGATTGGGTTATTTTTGTTGAGGCCATCGAGGTCGAACCGCTCGATCCGCTCTGGCGAGGCGGCGTGCTGTCGGAAGCATCGCTGAAACAGCATGGAGCGTCGCGCGCGACGCTTGGCACCTACCGGCTGCACTATGCCTTGTCGGCGGAAGATCTGGGCTAAGCGGGTCTTTCGATCGCTTATTCAGTCTTTTTCGGTTTAGCGGCGGCCTTGGCTTTCTCTTCTTCTATCCAGGCTTTTTCCGCCGCCAGTTTGTCGCGATGGACCTGGAGATAGCTTGAGGATATCCGGTCGCCGTTCCACCGCCCCTTGGTCCACCATTCGACTGCCTTGTCTATATCCTGCTCGACCCCGAACCCGCCGGAAAGCAGGAACCCGAGCATCCCTTGCGAGAAACCGTCGCCTGCCTCGGCGCCGCGTTGGAACCATTCCGCCGCGCGCGAGAGGTCATTCTGATTCTGGTAGATCTGCCCCATCGTCCCATAGGCCTGCACAATGCCCGCATCGAGCGCCATTTGAGCGAATTCAACCGCCTTGGCCTCGTTTCTCTCAATCATGTTGCCCTGATTGTACAACAGGCTAAGGGTGATCATCGCGCTGGCGTCCTTGGCCTCTATCGCCGCCCGTTTCAACAGAGCCAGCCCCTCCTTCGCCTGCTCGCTGCCGGGTTTTGCTTTCGGTAAGCTCAGGACAGACATCGCATAGGCAATCATCGCCTCGCCATTGCCGGCATCAATCATCTTCCGCAGCGCTTTTTCGGCGCGCTTAGGACTTTCCGGTCCGGCGCCGCCGGGTAGGAATTCCAGGGCCGCCTTGACCCGCGCGGAGGGGTGATCGGATTTCAGGGTATTCAGCAACAACATCCAGGCTCCCTCGGCGTCTTTTTCGACGATGTCCCCTTTACCCAGATATCGGGCCATCATCACCATCGCCGGGGGATGACCAAGCTCGGCTGCCCGCTCTATCAATTTTACGCCGGCCTTCTTGTCTCCCTTGGCGAATAGCGTGTAGGCCCCGCTGACCAAAGCGTCGCCATCCGTCGGCGCGGCCTTTCGCGCGGCAGCGCAAACCGCGTGCGCCTGGTCAATCGCGGCGGTCACCTTGGCCCGTTCCTCGGTCGGCGCTTGCGGATCGGTGGCGCGCACCCAACGCCTGATTTTTTCCACTTCGGCAGCGCAGGCCGTCGACGGGCCGGCAGCGGCCAACGCCGTCCCCGATGGGACGCCGGGCAGCACGAATTGCGCGATCAACAGGACGGCGCCAAGAGCGACGGCGCCCCAGGGACTGCGGCGGACCAGTACGAGGGCTAGGGACATGACAGTTCCTCATTCTTCAACAGCGACGGGCTTTAACAGGAGCCGGTTTTAATGACGACCATGTCACTTTACGACAAGCCGGCTGGCTCGCAGGTTAACGAATGCGCGATGGATACGCGGTACGGGGTCCCCGTGTCCATGCCCAGAGCGCGATTGAGTGAGTCAAACCACGAGCGTGGCAAAGACGCGCTTTGACGCTATTCTGGCAAGCGGACCCTCGTCCTGACAATCCTGGAGCTTCAAGTCCATGGCGCAAATCCGCATCCCCGCTACCTTTATGCGCGGCGGCTCATCCAAGGGCGTGTTCTTTCATGACGCCGACCTGCCCGCCGATCGGGCCACCCGCGATCAGATCTTCCTGCGAGCGATTGGCAGCCCGGATCCCTATGGCCGGCAGTTAAATGGCATGGGCGGCGGGGTATCCTCGGTTTCCAAAGCCGTGGTGATCGGTAAGCCAAGCCGGCCCGATGCCGATGTTGATTATACTTTCGCCCAGGTCGCGGTTGGAACGCCGGTGGTCGACTACGCCGCGAATTGCGGCAATCTTTCCTCGGCCGTCGGCCCCTTCGCCATCGATACCGGTTTGCTGGCCGGCAAACCGGCCACTGCGGCGGATCAGCAGCGTGAAGTGCTGATCCACAACACCAACTCGGGAAAGATCATCCGCTCAACCGTGCCGCTGGAGGATGGCCAGGCCCGTGTTGAAGGAAGCTTCGAAATCCCCGGCGTTGGCGGTAGCGGCGCGCGCATCCGCCTTGATTTCCTCGACCCCGGCGGCACCACGACCGGCGCTCTGCTGCCAACCGGCAATACCGTCGATACCGTCACCGTCGACGGCGCCGGCGACTTTGAGATGTCGATGGTCGATTCCAGCGTCCCTTGCGTGTTCCTGGACGCCGCGCGGTTCGGTCTTTCCGGGGCCGAAACCGTTGCCGAACTGGAAGCTCAGCCCGATCTGATGACCTTGGTCGAGCAGGTGCGCCGTGTCGCCGCCGTGCATATGGGCTTGGCCAAAACCCCGGAAACCGCGCCCGGATCGGCGCCTAAACTTGGCTTGGTCGCCCGGCCAACACGCTACAGCACCTTGGCCGGCCAGAGCATCGCGCCGGACGCCGCCGATCTGGCGGTCCGCATCTGGTCGATGGGCCAGGTGCACCGGGTGCTGCCCTTAACCGGCGCGTTATGCCTGGCCGTGGCCTGCCGGATCCCCGGAACCCTCTGCCATGATCTGTTGACCGGCGACGGCCAGGGTGATGTCCGCTTGGCCAATCCCTCGGGCGTGTTGCCCCTGGACGCCCAGGTTTCCGTCGACCAAAGCGGCGCCAAGGCTCTGCAGGTCACCGCCTATCGGACCGCCCGGACGCTGATGGAAGGCAATATATTGATCCCGGATATTGATCCCGGATATTGATCCCGGATATTGATCCCGGATATTGATCCCAGCGCCGAACTGAGCGGGGATTGAAAGATCAACCATAGAGGTCGGGCATCCGCCGACGATGGCTTGTCCGCAAATCATCGGCCTTTGCGATCAGTTCCAGATACCAGGCATGTCGCGCCTCGTAGTGGTCGGCCTGCATCCGCTGATCGGCGACATACTTTCGCCCGGCCCCGGCGATCCGCGTGCGCAAATCCACCTCCTGGATCAAACGTTGTAAACCGACCATGAATTCAACCGAAGAGCGGTAAAGCACACCGGTGCGCCCATCAGCCAGGGTCGCGGCATAAACCGTCATCGGCGCCAGGGACACCACGCCATGCGCCGCGCATTCGATGAACTTCAGGTCTGATTTGCAGCGATTGAACGGGGTGTCACGAAGCGGCATCAGCGCGATATCGCAGCTTGCCAGCAGTTGCAGATACGCCTGATGTGAGCATCGAGGGGTGAACCGCTTGTTCGGCACCTGGAGCGCGTCGAAAACACTGCGATCATGGACGACTTCCACGGCCACGCGGTCCTGAAAATAACCGAGCACGCGATTGGCGAGCTCTATGATCTCGGCCCAATCATCGCGCCGGTT
>JAQBUJ010000297.1 GCA_027623845.1 Pseudomonadota bacterium | reverse complement strand
TCTGGTGCTGGTGCTTTGTGTGTTGGCTTGGGAGTTGGCCTCGGGCGCGATCTCTCGGGCGCTGACCGGCGCTGATGGGGCGGATCGCCAACCCGGAAGCCGGGCCAAGACGCTGCTGCCGTTGTTGCGCCGGGCTATCTTCGTGGTGTTGGTGGTCTTTGGCGGCTTGGTGATCCTGGCCGAGATCGGTATCCAGATCGCCCCGCTGTTGGCGGGCGCCGGCGTCGTCGGGCTGGCCATCGGGTTTGGCTCTCAAGCCTTGGTGCGGGACGTGATAACCGGGCTTTTCATCTTGATAGAGGACACCATTGCGGTCGGTGACTATGTCACCGTTGGCGGCCATTCAGGCGTCGTCGAAGATTTGTCGATCCGCACGATCAAACTTCGCGACGTGTCCGGCACGGTCCATACGGTGCCGTTCGGCGATGTCACCACGGTTGAAAATTTCACCAAGGATTTCTCTTACGCGCTGCTTGATATCGGCGTTGGCTATAGCGAGGACACCGATGTGGTTTCCGCCGTGCTTGCTGAGATCGGCGCTGAGATGCAGGCCGACGAAGTGTACGGACAGCGGATTATCGCCCCCATGGACATCATGGGCGTCCATGAACTGGGCGACAGCGCGGTGGTGGTCCGCGCCCGGGTCAAAACCAAGCCGATGCTGCAATGGGGCGTCCGGCGCGAATTCTATCGCCGGATCAAGAAACGCTTCGATGTGTTGGGGATCGAAATCCCGTTCCCGCATCAGACGGTGTATTTTGGCCAGGAAAAAGCCGAGCCATCCGCCGCCATGCAGCAGTATCGCCTGGGGGCCGGCGCGCGCGACGCGCGGGTGCCGGATGGTAGTCCGGGCGACGGTAACCCCGGTGGTGGAGACGCAGAATAAAACAGGCCAACTGAGGCCGGGATGGGGGGCGAGATGAAACGGGTGCTGTTGACCGCCGCGATGGGAGGGGGACCGTATTTACCCTTGGGAGCGGCGCTGTCGGTCGCAACGACCTTTGACGCGGCGATCTCCATCCAGCTTTATCAACCCCGCACCGATGATCATGTCGTTGACCCGATGAGTTGGGGCCTGACCAGCTACGCCAGCCCGCAGGGGTTGGTCAACGAGGAGGCCGAACGGGCGCGTCGCTCCGTTGCTTCCCGGTTGAGCGCGCTTGGTTTGACCAGCCATTCGGCGCGGTTCACCGTCGAGGACCAACCGCTTTCATCCTGGCGAGAGTTGGGCTGGGCCTCGCGGGTGCATGATCTTTCAATCGTCTCGCGCGAAGCCTTGGTCGATAGCAGCCAGACGGCGATGGAGCAGCTGTTGTTCGATAGCGGGCGGCCGATGCTGCTGTCGCCGTATGACTGGAACCAATCGATCGGTGACTGCGTGGCGATCGCCTGGAACCGCAGTTCAGAGACCGCCCGGCTGGTCAGTCAAGCCATGGAGTTGTTGCGCCGGGCCCGCGAGGTGCAGGTAATCGAAATCGAGGACTGGTTCGTCGATGGCCCGGTCGGCGCCGATCTTTGCGACTATCTGACGGCCAATGGCGTTGCCGCGCGGCTGCATTCAACCGGTAAGGCCCGCGCCGAATTCGGCTACCAGATCCTACACGAGGCCCAGGTCGTCGGCGCCGACCTGTTGTTGAAGGGCGCCTATACCCAAAGCCGGCTTACCCAGGTTATGTTCGGCGGCGCGACCCGGGATATTTTGCGTGAGGCCCGATTGCCGGTTCTGCTGGCGCATTGAGCGACCTTTAACGGAGACCAGGCCTATGCGGGATATCAGTGAGCGCAGCCTCACCGAGGCGGCGATCGAAACCTTCGATGACGCTGAGAGTCCGCGCGCCCAGGAGGTCCTTCAGGCCTTGGTTCACCACCTCCACGCCTTCGTGCGCGAGGTGGAACCGAGCGATGCTGAATGGGCCGAAGGGATCGCGTTTTTGACCCGGACCGGCCATCTGTGCCAGGGCGACCGGCAGGAGTTCATCCTGCTTTCCGACATTCTCGGGGTGACCAGCCTGACCGATTTGATCAACCACCGGCTGCCGGTCGGTTCTACCGAAAACTCGGTTCTGGGGCCGTTTTTTGTTGAGCGGCGACCGGTTTTCGAGGCCGGCGCGGATATTTCCGGCGGCGTTCCCGGTGATCCGCTGTTCGCCAGCATGCGGGTCCTTGATGGCCAGGGGCGACCCATTGCCGGCGCTGCCGTCGATATCTGGCATTCCGACGGCAATGGCGGCTATGACGTGCTGATGGACGAGGTCGAGGGCACGGCGATGCGCGGGCTGTTCCACGCCGATGATCTGGGCCGGGTCTGGTTCCGCAGCATTCTGCCGGCCAGCTATCCGGTGCCGATGGATGGCACCGGCGGCGAGATCCTGCGGGCCGGCCGGCGCAGCGCCGTGCGCCCGGCGCATCTGCATGTCCTGGTCAATGCGCCGGGCTATGAGAGATTAACCACCATGCTGTTTGCCGAGGGCGACCCGCATCTCGATACCGACCCGGTGTTCGGGGTGAAATCCTCGCTGGTCCGCCGGTTCGACACGCGCACCGGCGTGACCACGCCGGATGGGAGCGTGATCGCGGGCGAGATCCATGTGATCGAGTACGACTTCGTCCTGGCCGCCGAACCCGACGTCGCGGCGGCCTAGCGTTCGATGAAGTTGGTCATCGCCAACCCCAGCCCCTATGCCCGCAAGGCCCGGGTCGCCTTGAACGAGAAGGGCATCGCCCACGACATCGTCATGGATATCCCCTGGGCGCCGGAGACTGTGGCGCCGGCGAACAACCCGCTGGGCAAGATCCCGATCTTGCTGCTCGACGACGGAAGCGTGATCCACGACAGCTCGGTGATCGTCCAATATTTGGAAATCGTCTATCCCGAACCGGCGTTGCTGCCCGCCGATCCAATGAGGCGGCTTGAGCATCGAAAGATCGAAGTCCTGGCGGATGGAATCTGCGATGCCGTCGTGCTGATCGCGCTGGAAGGCAACCGTGAACCTGAGCGACGCAGTACCGATTGGGTCACCCGGCAAACGGCCAAGATCGAGGCGGGCCTCGCCCGATTGTCGGAACGCCTCGGGGAGCAAACCTGGTTCCTCGACGACGCGATGGGTATCGCGGATATCGCCGCGGCCTGCGCGCTGGGTTATCTCGGGGTGCGGGCGGGCAAGCTTGAATGGCGGGACAGACACCCCAATCTCTCGGCCTTTTCCGACCGCATGG
Source organism: Pseudomonadota bacterium (assembly GCA_027623845.1). Classification (GTDB taxonomy): domain Bacteria; phylum Pseudomonadota; class Alphaproteobacteria; order Thalassobaculales; family Thalassobaculaceae; genus JADHLJ01. Next base: position 1,862 of record JAQBUJ010000297.1, on the reverse strand, counting down.
AAGACCGCCCGTCGTTTCAGGTCAGTGTACCGTATTCACAGCCGATTCCACGGTTCCGCTAACTGCGTCGGCGCTTCCGGTCCGGCTCGCCCGTCCGGGGCGGCGATGCTAGGCTCAGCGCCAAGCAGCAACAAAGCAAGCAAACCACCGGGAGGGATCGGACATGCACAAGCTGGGTAATCTGGAGATCAGGCGCGTCGTTGAGAGCGAGGTGCCGATTTTCGAGGTGCAATCGTTCTTTCCCGATTGCGACATGGCGGTGGTCGAGAAGCATCGCGACTGGCTGATGCCGCGGTTCATCGATCCCGAGACGATGATGGTCACGCTCTGCATCCAATCCTATGTGATCAAGACCGCGCATCACAATATTCTGGTCGATACCTGCGTCGGCAATCACAAGGAGCGCCCGGCGCGGCCGAGCTGGCATATGCAGGATCTGCCCTATTTGAAGACCCTGGAGGACGCTGGGGTGCGGGCCGAGGAGATCGACTTCGTGCTCTGCACCCATCTGCATATCGACCATGTCGGCTGGAACACCAAGCTGGTCGATGGCCGCTGGGTGCCGACCTTCCCGAACGCCAAATACATCTTCTCGCGCAAGGAATACGAGACCTGGAAGTCGCGCTATGACAACAAGGAAAACGTGCCGGTGCCGCAGGTTTTCGGCGACAGCGTGCTGCCGATCGTCGAGGCCGGCCAGGCGGTGATCGTCGAGGATGACCACCAGATCGATGACGGCATGTGGATCGAGCCGTCGCCGGGCCATACGCCGGGCCATGTGATGCTGAACCTGAAATCAGGCGATGAGACCGCCTTGATGACCGGCGACGTGATCCATCATCCGCTGCAACTGGTGCGCCCGGAATGGTCCTGCCGGGCCTGCGAGGACCCGGTTCAGTCGGCCAAGACCCGGATCGCCATGCTTGAGCGGGTGGCGGATTCCAGCACCTTGCTCTGCCCGGCGCATTTCTCGTCGCCGACCATGGGCCATGTGGTCAGCGCGCCGGGGGACGGCTATCGCTACAAGATGCTTGGCGAATAAATCTCGCTGGCAGAATAAAGGTTCGCCGGCGGGAGTGGCTCCCGCCGGCGATTTCCAGGATAATTGACCAGACTATTTAACCGACGAGAAGCTGGTCGGAATCAAGATCTGATTGTTGACCGAGGCGACGATGGCGCCGTCCTTTTCGGTCTCGGCCCGTTTGGCGTGCCATTCCGGGTCGGCGGCGAAGGCGTCCCACTTCTTTTCCCGGTCGGCCAGCGATTCCCACTCCAGCATATAATACAGCGTCTGATTGGACTCGCCGATCCCGGTGGTCCAGAAGCCGGCCTGTTTGATGCCGTGTCGCTCCCAAAGCTTGAGGGTGATGGTGTCGAACCGGTTCAGCAGCGCCGGCAACCGGCCGGAAACGCAATGGTAGATGCGAAGTTCATGGATCATGACGAAGTCTCCCGATGCAGTGTATCCGGTTGGATTGTTAACGGCGTTGCCGGGGCGGGGGAACGATAAAAGCGCCGGGCCCCGATGACATCGGCCCCGTGTTGCTGCTCTAGATCATTGATCAACGGCGAAATTGACTGATAGACTTCCCATTCACGCCTTTACGCGCTGCAACGGCGCGCCACGGGAAAGAGATCGCCATGCGAACGGATTATACGAAGATTGAGGCCGGACCGATATTTTTCGCCGTCTGGCATGAGCAATGGGACGCCAACATTCAGCATCACGCCGACCAGGGAGTGATCATCCAGGTTCGTGGCGACGTTGAGGGGCAGGAAACCAATCTGCTGCAGTTCAATTGCTTCCATGTGGAGCGCAGCTATACCTATGCGCCGGACGGCAAGGCGCGGATCTGTCAGAT
>JAQBUJ010000296.1 GCA_027623845.1 Pseudomonadota bacterium | reverse complement strand
CGTCTAACGCACGCTGCGCCCGCCATCCACCGGGATCGCCTGGCCGGTCACATAGCCGGCGTCGCTGCCGGCCAGGAACACCGCCACCGAGGCGACTTCTTCCGCGGTCCCGAGCCGGCCCATCGGGTGTTTGGCGTTGAGCGCGTCGATCGCCGCCTGCTTGTCCTCGGCGATGTCGATCGAGGTCTGGGCCATCGGCGTGTCGATGGTGCCCGGACAGATGCAGTTCACCCGGATGCCCTTGGTGGCGTAGTCCAGCGCCAGCGAGCGGGTCATCGCCACGATCCCACCCTTGGCCGCCGAATAGCCGATAAGCTTGGTGTTGCCGCGAATGCCGTTGATCGACGCCATGTTGACGATCGCGCCCTTGCCCTTGGCCAGCATCCCCGGCACCACCGTTTTGCAGCCGAGAAACTGGCCGGTCAGGTTGATGGCGATCATCCGCTCCCAAAGCGTGATATCCGTCTCCTCCAGCCCGCCCCAGACGGTTGAGCCGGCGTTGTTGAACAGGATATCCACCCCGCCGAGCTGATCATCCGCCTGGCCGACGACCCGGGCCCAATCCTCAACCAGCCGGACGTCGAGCTTGGCCGCCAGCGCCACCCCATCGATGCCAGCCATCGCGGCGACCTGGTCCTCGCGCTCGACCGTGGCGATGACGCGGCAACCCTCGGCGGCGAACCGCCGGACGGCGGCGTGGCCGATTCCGGTGGCGGTGCCGGTAATCAGGACGGTTTCATTGTTGAAAGCCATGCTTGGTAATCCCTCTATAATGCGCTGATTAATCCTTGCGGGATGAGACCCCGTCCGCGCGCCGGACTCCCTTTGTTAACCATTGCCTGTTAACGTCCGGGCTAGTGATTGTACCTCGGGGAACGGAATGATCGATTTCTACTACTGGCCGGTGCCGAATGGCCAGAAAACCTCCATCGCGATGGCGAAAATCGTCGCAGGAGACGATCTCATCTTCATCGATATCGGCCAAGGTGTGCAGTTTCCGGATAACTTTCTAGCGATAATAAACCTATGAGCGGAACAATCTGGCCGGGCGGCGCGCGGCTCGCGCTGTCCATCGTCGTCAATGTCGAGGAAGGCTCGGAACTGTCGGTGGCCGAGGGTGATCGGGGTCCCGAGCCGGTCGACGAGCTTGGTATCACGCTGAAAAAGCCGATCCGCAATTTCGGTAATGAGAGTAATTATCAATACGGCATCAAGCGCGGCGCCCCACGGGTGATGGATCTGCTGGAACGCCGCCAGCTAACCGCCACCTTCACCGCCGCCGCCTTGAGCCTGGAGCGGGCGCCGGCTTTGACCGGACGGATCGTCGCCGGTGGTCACGAAGTCTGTAGCCACGGCTGGCGCTGGGTGCACCAGTTCCAGATGGACGAAGCTAAGGAACGCGAATTCATCAACAAGGCAGCGGACTCGATCGAGCGGACCACCGGTACCCGACCGGTCGGCTGGCTATCGCGTTATCTACTGACCGAGAACACCCGGCGGTTGTTGATCGAGGCTGGCTTTGGTTATCACATGGACGACTATTCCGACGATGTGCCGTTTTGGGACACGAGCGCCGGCAAGCCGATCCTGATCATGCCCTACGCGCTGGACAGCAACGACATGAAGATGTGGACCGACCCGGCCTATACGCCGGAACAATGGTATCGTTATGCCGTCGACAGCTTTGATCAGCTGCATCGCGAGGGGGCGGACGAGGCGCGGATGATGTCGCTTGGCGTGCATCTGCGGATCATCGGCCGGCCCGGACGCTTTGTCTGGTTCGAGCGGTTTATCGATCATGTTCTGGCCAAGGGCGACGTTTGGATCACCACCCGCCGTGCGATCGCCGAACACTGGACCGAACACTATCCCTATAACCCAGAGGATACCTGATGCAGGACGCAATCGAGGCCTTTGCCGACCACGTTGTCGGCACCGAATTCGATGACATTCCCGAAGCCGCGATACAGGCCGTTAAAACCTACATCCTGGATACATTCGGCGTTGGCCTCGCCGGCTCGACCGGACCGTATGTGCCGGAGTTGCTGAAGGCTTATCAAACGGCGGGACCGGCGCGGGTGCTTGGCCAACGGGTCGCCATGGCCCCGGCGGACGCGGCGCTGTTGAACGGCTACCAGATCCATAATTCCGAGTTCGATTGCGTTCACGAGGAGGCGGTGATCCACACCATGACCGTCCTGCTCTCGGTATTGCTGGCCGATGCCGACCGGCGCGGCGGGATCGACGGTACGGCACTGATCCGGGCGTCGGTTCTCGGGGTCGATGTCGCTTGCAATCTGGGGGTCGCCTGCACCACCGGCTTACAGTTTTTTCGCCCGGCGACGGCGGGAACCTTCGCCGCCATCGCTGCCCTCGGGGCGGCCCGGAACTATGACCGGGACATGCTGCTGCGGGCCTTTGCGCTTGGTTACTCGCAACTCTGCGGGACCATGCAAGCGCATACCGAGGGTTCGCCGCTTTTGGCGTTGCAAATCGGTTTTGCCGCCCGCAATGCCTTGACCGCCTGTGATTTGGCGGAGCATGGAATGCCAGGACTGCAAGGGGTGCTGGAAGGGCCGTTCGGCTTTTACGGTCTGTATGAGAAGGCCGGTGATATCCGCGCCGTGCTGCCGACCTTGGGCAAGGTCTGGCGGATCACCGAGGTGGCGCATAAACCCTTTCCCAGCGGCCGCGCGACGCATGGCATCGTCGATGCGATCCAGGAATTGCAACGCGAACATGACATCGACGCCGCCGCGATCGAGCGTGTCGAGGCGCGGGTGCCGTCACTGATCAATCACCTGGTTGGTCGGCCCGTGCATGACCAGATGGAGATCAACTACGCCCGTCTGAACGGCCAATATGCCGCCGCTGTCATGCTGCGCCACGGCTTCATTGGGCTTGGAGATTTCACCCTTGAGGCGATCAGAACGCCCGAGACAATCGCGCTGGCCCGCAAGGTCACTATCTCGGTCGACGACAATCCCGATCCGAACGCCCTGTCGCCGGTTGAGGTCGACGTTCATATGGCCGGCGGTGCGGTTCACGCCAAACGGATTGAAACCGTCTATGGCAATCCAGCCAAGCCGATGACCCGGGACGCCCATTTGACCAAGTTCCGGCACAATTGGGCCGCCGCCGCCTGTGGTTTGAAGGAGGTCGATGCCGAGGTGATGATCTCTCGGGTCGATACCCTGGAGACCGTGCCGGACATCCGCGAGTTAATTGATCTGGCGAGCGGGTAAGGGGCGATGAGTCGGTATTTTGACGAGGCGGACCCTAAGGCGATTCTGCGTGACTATCCGATCGGCGAGGCGTTCTCCACCGGTATCGCCCGAGCCAGCCGGGACCAGATCCGCGCCCTGCAGGAGCGCCGGTTTTTGGCGTTGATGGAGCGGGGCTGGGGCAATCCGTTCTATCGTCGGCGCTGGGCCGCCGCCGGGATGGAGGCCGGTGATATCCGCGACCTGGATGATCTGTCGAAGGTGCCGAGTTTCTCGAAAGCCGATCTGATGGAAAGCGTCGAGGCCTATCCGCCGTTTGGCGACTTCATCGGTCCCGGCGGCTGGACCGGCGGTGAGCGTGTGGTCATGCACACCACCAGCGGCACCACCGGGGCGCCGCAGCCGATTTTCTACGGGCCGCGCGATCGCGAAATCCAGAACGCCTTGCTGGCCCGGGCCTATCTGCTGCAGGGCATGCGGTCGGACGACGTGGTTCACTCGGTCTATGGTTTTGGCATGGTTAATGGCGGCCATTACATCCGCGAGACCATCCTGCACTATACCGACGCGCTGTTGCTGCCGGCCGGCACCGGTCTGGAAACCCGTTCCGAGCAGCAGGTTGAATTAATGCGCCGCTTTGGCGCCACGGTGATCGTCGGGTTCGCCGATTATATTTTGAAGCTCGCCGAGGTCGCCCGCGCCGCCGGGCTTGAGCCGGGGCGGGATGTGAAAATCCGGATGATTTCCGGTCATCTGGGCGAGGACGGCGGGGCGGCGATGTCGGCGGCCTGGGGCGGCGCAGAGACCTATGATTGGTACGGCGTCGGGGACACCGGGATCATTGCCGCCGAGGGGCCGGACCGCTCGGGCCTGTACATCTGGGAAGACGCGCATTTGCTGGAGATCCTCGACCCGGATACCGGCGCGCCGCTGGCTGATGGCCAGCGCGGCAATATCTGTGACACGGTGCTGTTCAAGGACAGCGTCTATCCAGTGATCCGCTTTGACACCAAGGACGTCTCCACGGTGTTGCCGGGGCAGGGCGGGCTGGGGTTCACCCTGCGCCGGTTGGCCGGTTTTCAAGGCCGCAGCGACAATATGGTCAAGTTGCGCGGGATCAATGTCTATCCCACCGGCATCGCCGCGATCCTACGGGAGATGCCGGCGCTTGGCGGGGAATATATTTGCCGGATGGACAAGCGCGAGGGCCGCGACGTGATGACCGTGGTGTGTGAGACCGAGGACGCAAGCGCCGGACTAGGTGAGCGTGTGGCGACGTTGCTGCGGCAACGGCTGGGGGTTGGCGTCGAGGTTGAGCTGACCGGACCGGGCGGCACCGCCGAGGCGAGCCAACTCAATCAGCGACAAAAGCCGATCCGCCTGCTGGATCTGCGTAAATAGCGACGGGCGGGTTAAAACTTACGGCAAAGGAAGGTTTCCGACAGCATTCACAATGGGGGAAGCCGAGAATGAAAAACGTCATCCTGTCTATTTTATTCGTTCTCTCGATGAGCCCGATCAGCGCTTTGGCGCAAAAAACCGTTCCGGTTGAAGTTTGTGAAAAACTTATATCGAGCGAGGCCTATATAGGTCTGTTGAGCGAATCCCATGCGGCGAGGCAGGAGGCCTTCAAAGGCGTCTTGATCTGCGTTAAAGGGGTCGAGGGCATGGCCAAGCGCAATGATGATCTCGCCGTGTCGCTGTTGAAATTCGCCAACGAATTGCCGCAGGACGCCGGGATTATTCTTGTCCAGATCGCCGCCAGCGCGCTGCAGCAAGGGGCGGTTGTCAACGGCGGAGCAAAAACCAACCAGTTGGCGGCGCAAAAGTTTGCCACTTGCAATGCATGATCTGAGGCGGGAA
>JAQBUJ010000295.1 GCA_027623845.1 Pseudomonadota bacterium | reverse complement strand
TGGACCATAATGTCCATCGGAACCCGGGATTGGGCACATGGGTTCTGATCAATGGAAGGTGGTATTAAAGGCCGGCGCGCTTAAGCCTTCGCGAAAACGGGACGGGCGAGCACATCGATCCCCGTCCCGTTTTGCATCTGCGTTCAATCAGCGGCGAAGCAGTACAACAGCCCAGCGCCACCGGTTGCGGTTAGATTTTTCTGGCTACAGCCGCGCGAGGCATGCGCCGAGGTCCAGGAGATATTGCCGCCGCCATGGCGGTCATGATGGCCGACCTGGGCGCTGCCCTTGTCGTTGCTGGTCCAGCTTGAGCAGGTATGGTCGCCCTTTTCCCAGGGAAAATAGGCGGTGCCGTCATCCTTCGAGCCGGTCAGGATGTCGTGCCGGTTTGGCTTGTCGCCGCGCCCGTTTACCTTGTTGCCGTTCTCGTCCACCGCGGTGCGCTTGACCAGGTTCGGGCTGATATGCAGCTGATCCAGGTCGCTGGCGATCAGCTCGCCATGGGCGTTATACCAGGGCCCGTCGCCGATCCGGTCGCGCGCCGAGACGCCGCGCTTACCCTCGACCTGGGTCGACAGATAGGCCCGCCAGGTTCGCCCTTTCGAGCCGGCGGCGCTCGCCAGTTTGGCGCAATGCGCGTCGGCCCCGGCAAGCCCGCCGAGATTGGCGCCGTCGCCGACCCCGACGCTGGTGACGAAAAACCCCATGGGAGGGTCCCCGGCCAGGGCCGGCGCTGTGCCGATGACGGCCAGCAGCCCAGCCGTGGCGGCGATTGTGGTGATCGATTTAATGAGAGTCATGGCGAAATTCCCTTTCCCGATTGCGCGACGGGCGAGGCCCCCGTGCGGTCACTGCCGATAGTATCGAACGGTCCGGCGGTTCTGGCACGCAGTGGTTGGAATGATCGGATCACGAACCCGCGAGCAGCGCCTCGGCTTTGGCCCAGATGTCCCGCACCAGATCGCCGGCCGGCCCGGCTTCGGCCAAGCGCGCCGATTGACCGGCCCAGGCCTGCATCCGCTCGATATCGTTATTCTCCGCGCCCTGTCCCCGCATGGCGCCGGTCAGGCCGCGCTGCACCGGATAGGGCGCCGGATCGGGGGTGTCCGGACGGTTCGCCGCCCGCGCATAGGCGGTCGCTACGCTACGCCCGGCGCGACCGGAAAACCCCCGGGTCACGATGGTGTCCTCCGGCGCGGTTTGGCCGATCGCGTCGGCCCAAGCCGGCGCTAGCGCCGCTTCCGGCGTGCGCAACAGACCGGTGCCGATCTGCGCCGCCGACGCGCCAAGCATCAGCGCCGCCGCGACCCCGCGGGCATCGGCGATGCCGCCGGTCGCCACCACCGGCAGCGCGACGGCGTCACAGACCGCCGGCAAAAGCGCGAACAGACCGACCATGGCGCCTTCGGCCTGGCTGGCCTCGAAAGCGCCGCGATGACCGCCGGCCTCCATGCCTTGGGCGACGATGACATCAGCGCCGGCGGCGGCGGCGGCCCGGGCCTCGGCGACCGTGGTGACGGTGGCGAACCATTTGACGCCCTGGTCCTTCATCCTGGCGACGAAGGCCTCGGGATAGAGTCCCATGATCGAGGAAATCACCGTCGGCCCCGCCGCCAGCATCGCATCGCATTGCGCCGGGAAGTCCAGCGGACCGGCGTCACCGGCCTCGGGGCTCACCACCGGCCCCCATTGGCCAAGAAAGTCTCGCAGCGCCGCCTCGTGACCGGCATCGCGCAGTGGCGATGGGTCGGGAATCCACAGATTGAGCTGAAAGCCGCCATTGCTGCTGGCCCGAAAACTGCTCACCCATTCACCGATCGCCTCGGGACTCGACATCAACGTCCCACACGCCCCCATCCCCCCGGCATTGGCGACAGCGGCGGCAAGCGGCACCGGACAGGCGCCGGCCATCGGCGCCATCAAAATCGGCAGTTGCAGACCATAGGTCTCACAGAAGGCCTGGGCGCGATCGAGGATGGGTTTCGAGGAAGACATGATAGGGGGTTCCGTTCGCTTTTGGCGCAAAGCGGGGGTTTACATCGCCAGGGCCGAAACCCGATGCTAAGGGATACGTTCGGGATGGTCGATCCCCGGGATGGTCGATCATTGATGCAAGCGTCGCAGCGGCCCGAAACCCAGCACACCAAAATAAAGCACGCCAAACAGTGAGAGACCGATGGAACACGCCAAGCAGGTCGAGATCCTCAAGGAATTGATGTCGCAGATCGACGAGAAGCGAAACGTCGATGCCGGCGTCATGGTCGAGAATCCGGTCGCCAGCTATACCTGCCCGGATATGGCGGCGCGGGAATGGGAGACGTTCTTTCGCGACCATCCGCAGATTATCGGATTGACCGGGGATCTGCCGACACCCGGCAGTTTCATGACCGTCGAGGATTTCGGCACCCCGGTGCTGGCCTGCCGCGACGCCGACGGCACATTTCGCGCCTTTTTGAACGCCTGCCGACACCGAGGCGTCAAGCTGGTCACCGAGGAGCGCGGCGAGAAGGCGCGGTTCTCCTGCCCGTTTCATGCCTGGACCTATGACAATTCCGGCGCCCTGCTGGCGATCCCGCAACCCGGCCATTTCGGCGCAATCGACAAATCGGCGATGGGGCTGATTGAACTGCCGGCGGTGGAGAAATACGGGCTGCTATTCGTCCATCCGAAAGCCGGCGGCGTCATCGATGTCGACGCGATGCTGGGCGGCCTGGCGCCGGAGATCGCCAATTGGCAGTTCGAGCGGATGATCCGCACCGGCGAGACGACGATATCCAAGCGGCTGAACTGGAAGCTCGCCAACGACACTTTCGGCGAGACCTATCACTTCCAAAAGCTGCACCGGAACACGCTTGGCCAGTTGTTCCACGGTGACAACCTCGCCTACGAGACTTTTGGGCGCAATCACCGCTTCGTCTTCGCCAGCCGCTTCATCGACGCCCTGCGCGAGATGCCGGAAGACGAATGGGCGCTGCCGATGGGCGCGACCTTGCTGTATTATATCTTCCCGAACATTCAAGTGATCATCGGCCGCGGCACCACCAATCTGGTGAAGATCTACCCGCATCAAGGCGACCCGGCGCATTCGACCAGCCGGATCTGTCACTATTTCACCGAGAACGCCCTGGCGGCCGAAAAGGAAGCCTTGGCCACCGGCAACGCGCTGACCCTGGCCGAGGTCTATGACTTCGAGGCGCGCAAGGAAAAGGTGCTGAACCTGGCCGTGGTCAACGCCGTCTTCGACAGCACCATCGAGCAGGAAGATTACGCGATGGGCGAGCGCATCCAGCAAGCGGCGGAAAGCGGCGCCTTGGAGACGGTCATCTTCGGACGCAACGAGCCGGCGCTGCACCACTATCACAACACTTATCGCGCAGCGCTGGGGCTGGAGCCGCTGGCGGAATATCGGGCGGGCGGCCCCGCAACCTAGCCTTTTTAGGCCGGAGCGTTCGCTACTCCCCCTGTCCCAGGCGCGTCTCCACCAGCTTGGCGAAATAGCTGGAGCCGATCGGGATGATCTCGTCGTTGAAGTCGTAATGCGGGTTGTGCACCTCGCAGGCCCAGCCGTCGTCGCCGGTGCCCTGGCCGATGGTGACATAGCCGCCCGGCACCTCGTTCGACATATACGAGAAGTCCTCCGAAGCGGTGATCCGGTCGGACCTGCGGTTGACGTTCTCCTCGCCAACCAGCGAGGCGGCGACATCGCCGGCGAACTGGATCTGCTCGGCGTTGTTGATCAGCGGCGGGAAGACGACCCGAAAATCCACCTCGGCGGTGGCGCCCAACCCCTCGGCGACGCCCTTGGCGACCCGTTTCAGGTTGCTTTCCAGCAGCGCCATGATCTCGTTCGAGAAAGTCCGGGCCGTGCCCTTCATATAAGCCGTGTGCGGGATCACGTTATAGGCGTCGCCGGAACTGATCTGGGTGATCGACAGCACCGCCATTTCCTGCGGATCGGCGTTGCGCGAGACTATGGTCTGCGAGGCGGTGGCGATATGCGCGGCGATGATCGTCGGATCAATGCCGGATTCCGGTCGCGCGCCATGGGCGCCCTTGCCGTGCACGGTGATGTCGAACAACGCCCCGCCGGCCATCGCCGCGCCGGCGCGCATGCCGAACGCGCCTCTGGGCGCACCGGGCCGGTTATGCATGCCGAACACCGCATCGCAGGGGAACTGCTGGAACAATCCATCCTCGACCATCGCCTTGGCGCCACCGACGCCTTCCTCGGCCGGCTGAAAGATGAAATGGACACAGCCCTCGAAATTCCTGGTCTTGGCCAGGTATTGCGCCGCGCCGAGCAGCATCGTGGTGTGACCATCGTGGCCGCAAGCATGCATCACGCCGGGGTTGGTCGAGACATACCCAAAGCTGTTCGCCTCGGGGATCGGCAAGGCGTCCATGTCGGCGCGCAGCCCGATGCTGCGGGTGTCATTACCTACCCGGAGCGTACCGACGACACCAGTTTTACCGATGCCCGTGGTGACCTCCAGCCCCCAGGATTTCAACTTCTCCGCGACGATCGCCGAGGTCCGCGCCTCCTCGAAGCCAAGCTCAGGATGGGCGTGGATGTCGCGGCGAATAGCGGTCAGCTCAGCATGGGCCGCGGCGATTTCCGGATAGACGACTGGTTCGGACATAAGGGCCTCTTTCGTGTTGCAACAAGTTTGGGCGGGTGACCTACAAAAAAACCGTCATCCCGGCGTCGGCCGGGACCCATTCCGCCAGCGTTAGATCATGCCTTGACGTATCAAACTTGAAACACCGCGTCACCCGGACGATCCGGAGGAATGGGTCCCGCCCTGCGGCGGGATGACGGCAGACTGGCGACATTATGTCGGGCCTCAATGTATCAATCTCCGAAACACCGCGTCACCCGGACGATCCAAAAACAACCGTCATCCCGGCGTCGACCGGGACCCATTCCGTCAGCGTTAGATCATGCCTTGATGTATCAAACTTGAAACATCGCGTCACCCGGACGATCCGAAGGAATGGGTCCCGCCCTGCGGCGGGATGACGGTACCGGAGCGCCGGGATGAGGGTAGCGGAGCGGCGGGATGGCCGTCGCTATGGGTCACCAGACCCCGGT
>JAQBUJ010000294.1 GCA_027623845.1 Pseudomonadota bacterium | reverse complement strand
GGACCAAGCTGGGCCATGAGGGCTGGAGCATCGATGTGTGCGGCCGGTTGGTCGATATCGCGCTGCATCATGGATTTCGGGACGGGGTCGGCTATCGGCAATACCTGATCGAGGCGATCGACGCCCCGCTCTGGCGTCCTTCCGGGCGCTCGGTGCCTAAGGACATCGATCTGCCGCGCCTGCAAACCGCCTTGCAGCAGGTGATCACCGGCAAGGCCTCGGCCTCTCTCGACTATCTCTGGGCCGAGGCGCCGCGAGGTCCCCTTCGCCCAAACGGTGATCGCCGGGCTGCTGCGCGACGGCGACGGGGTCGAGCGTAACATCGACCGGGCGGCGTTCTGGGCCTTGCGGGCGGCCTATGGCGGCTATCCCGGCGCCATGGAACTGGTCGGCGATATCTATGACAGCGGCAGCTGGATCGTGCGGGACCAGCGCTTGGCCGCCGCCTGGTATCGCCGCGCCGCCAAACGCGGCAGCGACACCGCCAAGGCGAAACTAGCCGCCCTGCAAAGCAAGGCGAAGAACGATCAGCCGGTCCGCCCAAAACAATGAGCGCCGTTCCATCCAGCGGCGCCTCGGCATTGCCATAGTTGCACTCAAAAAACTTATCGTGCAGCGCCTTCGATCGGGGGTTTCCCGTGTATCGGCGGATGCGCCGATGCTCAGCCCCGACGCTTCCAGGTCATGATCCGATAACCGCGTATCTCGGCCAGTTTGCGCGGCGCTCGATAGGCTATTTGTTCATAGTCGCCGGCGAACAGCGTCTCATAGAAATCCTTGTCAACCGCATCCTCCAGCCCCAACGCCTCGATCATTTCCGGCTCCAGGCCACGGCGCAGGTTGCGCAGGTGCAGATAATCGCAATAGCGGGAGAACCCTTGGAAATAGCGCGCCACCACCGGCTGGCTCATCTCCTGAAAGCTTTTGGCGTTCCACAGCACCGTCGGGCCCGGCGGGACCACATCGTCGATGCGCCAGTTGCCGAGAAAATGGATCCTCCCCGGCTGGATTTCGACCGGCCCGGCGCCTCGGGTTTCCTGGTACGGCGCACAAGCGTCGGGAAACACCGCATTCAAATATTGATGAGAAACATAGAGCTGCGGCGGCAGATCGACCAAAACATAAGCCAGATGCGGATGCAGCTTTTTCAGCAACTCCACCTGTTGGCCCATGCCCGAGCCGATCTCGACGATGCAGGCGACCGCGCTCAGGTCGATGTCCCGCATGCATTGGCCATAGGCGCGATAAGCCTGCAGCAGGCTGGGGGTATAGGATTTGCCGCCCACCCGAAAATGAACGTTCGGCCCGCCGACAAGCGCGCAGTCCAGATCGAAGATCGAGACCGCCTTGGGGTTCTGTAGCCGCGCCTCGCGCTCCAGGTCGGCCAAGGTGCTGCGCATCAGGTCCAGGATCGAGGCGCCGAGAGGCAGCAGCTCAAGATCCGGATGACGCTGCAGTAGCGCTGAGAAGTCGACCACCAATTGCCGTTCGGCCTCGGACAGATCCGTGTCTGCCAGGCCGTCGAACGTCGGGGCCAGATCACCCTCGAAGCAACCGAAACTGCTGAACACGGGATCGCGGCGCGCCCGCAGACCCGACAAGCCCTGCCGGCGCAATGCCTCGACGGTTCGCGCCTGATACGCCTGCCAATAGCGGGTCGGCTGAAACACCGCCTCGGCAGCGTTCAGATCCGCCATCATCAAATCCAGCAGGCCCGGATCATCGGCGATATCGGATGGCTCAGTCATGATGCGGTTCACTCACCGGCTGGATCAGTCACGGTCAAGTCCGCCGGAGCCGTTCAGCCGCTCGGCGGTGACGTATTGAGGCGCGTCAAGCAACAGCCAAACCACCAGCTTGGCCATCTCGTCCGGGTCGGTTCGCCGGCCTAGCGGCACCCGGGCGGTGCGCTCGTCAAGATAGGCTTGCAGGTCGTTGCGGCCCTCAACCTCAGCCATCATCTGTTCGGTCTTCGACTGCATCACCGTGTCCATCATCCCCGGCGCCATGGAATTCACCGTCACCCCAAACGGCGCCAGAGCGATGGCGGCGGTTCTGGTAATCGAATCCACGGCCGCCTTGCTGGCGGCGTAATGGGCATAATTAGGCAGCGCCATCCGTGCCGCCGGCGAGGTGATGTTGACGATCCGACCGCCCTGCCCGCTGCTCCCAGCGGCGGTGGCGTCGGCGGCGGCTGCATTGCCCGCCATCGCCCGACCGGCGGCGGCGCAAAGCAAAGCCACGGCGCGGATATTGACATGGTAGGTCCGGTCCCAGGCCTCCGCCGTCATTTCCAGAAACGGCTCAACCGTCGCGAAGCCGGCATTGTTGACCAACCCATCAAGACGACCGAACTGTGACAACGCCTCACGCACAGCCTTGTCCGGTCCGTCCGGCGTGGCCAGATCCGCGACGATGACCGCCGCCCCCTCGCTGGCGATTTCAGCGCATTGCGTCGCCGTACGGGTCGCCCCGGCCTCGTCGATATCGCAGACCCCGACCTGCACCTGGCGCGCCGCCAGCGCCAAGGCGATCGCTCGCCCGAGCCCCGCCGCCGCGCCGGTAACCAGCACTGTCTTGACCACCGCTTGAGGTTTTTCCGCGGCGGCCTCAGTCATCGCCGAAGACCGTCAGAGCGGTGCGATTGCTCTCGATGAACTCCCAGTCGTAGATGACCCCCAATCCGGGGCCCTCAGGCACCCCGACACAGCCATCCTCGCCGACGCATTCCAGCATATCGCTATAGCCGCAGGCATAGACCGGCGGCACCGCGTTCGGACAGTCCGGGCCGACCAGCGCGACCTCGTAGAAGTTGGAGTTCCGCATCGCCGCCATCACGTGGCGATGCGCCGGCCCGCAGGCATGCACCTCAACATCGATGCCGAACGCCTCACCCAGATGGGCGATCTTCATCCCGCCGGTGATCCCCATGTCATATTCCGGGTCCATGCGCAGAAAGTCGGTGCCGCCGGCGATCAGAAAATCCGCCTTGGGCTCAAGCCCACGGATATGTTCGGTTTGCAGCAGCGGCGTCTTGAGCATCTCGCGCAGTTTTTTATGGGCGAAGGCCGAGACGCCGGAATCCCGATATGGGTCCTCGTACCAGAAATACCCGGCGTCATCGCAGGCCCGCCCAACGTATAGCGCGTCGGCAAAGGTGCGCAGCTCGCACGCCGGGTCGAGCATCAGGGTCATCTTGTCGCCGACCTGCTTGGCCACATGCAGCACGTTGGCCGCCTCCTCGCGGGCGTTGCCGTCGTTCCAGCCATGCACTTTGAAAGCCCGATAACCCAGGTCATAACACTGCTCGGCGAAGGCGGCGAAGGCCTCCTTGCTGTCCAGGCCGCCATTGCGGTCGCCATGATAAGTGCTGGCATAGGCCGGCAGCCGCTGGCGATAGCCGCCAAGCAAGGCGCCGATCGAGCAACCCAGCTGCTTGCCGGCCCAATCCCAAAGCGCGATATCCAGCGGACCGTGGCCCATATGATCAAACTGCCGGATCTCGCGCTTGAGATCGTCATAGATCCCCTCGCGATGCTCGGCGTGCCGGCCGATCAATTTCGGCGCCAGCATCTTCGATTGGGCGCAGGCCGACGGCGAGGCCACCCAATGGGTCACATACTCACCCCGACAGCCGTCCTCGGTCTCGATCAGCACCGCATATTTGTTGAACCGCGAGGTCGCCCCCTTGGCAAACCCCATGGCCCCCACCGTATCGGCGCCGGTTAAATTTCCGAGATTCTTGGCGTCAAAGCCAAACTCATGGATTTCAACACGGGTGATCTTGGTCATCAGGCATATCCTTCCGGCGCCACGAAACCGCCGAGGTTTTGTTCGATCAACCGGGCGAAGTGGATGGTGGTCAGGTCGCTCAGATGCGGGCCGATGATCTGCAGGCCGCATGGCAGGCCGGAGCGGGTGAAACCGATCGGCGCACAGGTGCCGGGCAGGAACACCACACTGGGATATCCGGCCCAAAACATCTGGTCGAGGGTTGATTGGCGGCCATTATTGACCGGGATCGTGCGGTCGGCCCGGTCTCCCACCTGGTCATGCGGGAACGCCGCCGAGGCCGCCATCGGGGTGAGTACGAGATCATAATCTTCGAAAAAGCCGGCCCATTCCCGGCACAGCAATTCGCGCTCCTCGTTCCAGGCCAGCCATTGCTTGTGGCTCATGGTGACGGCCCGGTCGACGACGGTCTTGTAGGTGAGATCTTCCGGGTCACTGGCCTCGGCGCGGGCCCGGTGCGCGGCGATAACGTCGTCGGCCAATCGGGCGCCGGTCGCGGCCCGCAGCAGCATCAGATAGACCAGATGCGCCCGCTTGCTGTCGGCCACCGGGCGCGCCTTGTCGTCGACCTGTACGCCGAGCGCCGCCAAGCGCTCCACCGTCGCCTGCAGCTGATCGGCGTATTCGCCGTCGATTGCGCAATTCTGGTCATCAAACACCACCGCGACCTTAAAATCCTTAAGCGCGGTCTTCGCCGGCTTGGTCAGGTTTAAATCCCAGCCCGCCGCATCACGTCCCCCGGCCCCGGCCATTGCCAAGGTCGCCACCTGCAAATCATCGGCGCCCCGAGCCAGCGGTCCGATCACCGAGATATCCGACGCTGTATTGTTCCCCGGTAGCGACTGACCGGTCGGCGGCAGGATGCCATAGGTCGGCTTATGCCCGAAGACACCACAGTAATGCGCCGGATTGCGGATCGAGGCGCCGATATCGCTGCCGGTGTCGATCCCGGTCAATCCCGCCGCCAGCGCCGCCGCCGAGCCACCGGAGGAACCGCCGGGCGAGCGTCTGACGTCCCAGGGGTTGTTTGTGGTGCCGTAAATCGCGTTAAAGCTCTGCCAGTCGGCCAACAGAAGCGGCACGTTGGTCTTGCCGAACAAAGTGACCCCGGCGGCTTTCATCCGCGTGAGCGACAGCGCATCTTCGCCAGCGATGTTGTCCTTGTGCTCCGGCACGCCCCAGGTGGTCGGGGTGCCGGCGACATTGAAGCTTTCCTTAATGGTCATCGGCACACCATGCAGCGGGCCCCAGACCTCGCCCCGGGCCAAGGCCGCATCGGCCTCGCGCGCCCGCGTCCGGGCT
>JAQBUJ010000293.1 GCA_027623845.1 Pseudomonadota bacterium | reverse complement strand
GAACATCGAGGCGTCGTCAAACCCAAGCACCACATCTGGGAATACCGGACCAAAAGGGATAAGCCGCCTGTGATAATTATCGCTGGGCCTATGGTTCTATTTTTGATCGCCCCCGTGTTCACGGGCATATTCCGTACCCGCCGTTATTTCCAAATTGTTGTAACCGAATATCTAAAACGTGCAGGCCAGGAGCGCGACACGTTCGAATTCATTGAGAAAAATTAAAAAAAAGCGAGACACTGAAGTGGGGCGCCCCGTTAGCAATCCAGCCGGTCAGTCATCCCGACCCCGCTCCGGATATCGCGTTTCTCCTCCAAAATCGGCGAGCATCCGTTGGATGATCGCATTCGCTACTGATTTGGCATCCTTATACGGTTAGGCTCCGGCACTGTCGAGAAACCGCACCAGCGCCGAGGAAGGATCAGGCATATGAATAGCGAGATGAGGCCCCGGCTGAAGCGGGTTCTGGTGACCAATGACGATGGCATCGACGCCCCCGGATTGAAAGTCGCCCAAGAGGTCGCCGCTTCAATCGCCGAGGAAGTTTGGACGGTGGCGCCGGCGACGGATTTCAGTGGCGGCTCGCGGGTCATCACCCTGCATCAGGCGCTGCGCTTGAACCCGCGCGGCGAGCGGCGTTTCGCGCTCACCGGCTCGCCGGCCGATTGCATGTTCGTCGGCATCGGATCGTTGTTGAAGGAAAACAAGCCGGATCTGGTGCTCTCCGGGGTTAACGCCGGGGTGAATATCGGCGGCGACGTCGGGTTTAGCGGCACCGTCGGCGCAGCGATGACGGCGCTTAGTCTTGGCGTGCCGGCGATCGCAATGAGCCAGGCCTGGAAGGATGACCGGGACAGTATTCCCTGGGATACCTCGCGCCAGTGGTTGCCGAAAGTCGTGCAGGCGTTGCTGGACGCCCAGGGGTGGCCTTGGAACTTCGTGCCTAATATCAACATACCGGCGGTCGCTGGCGATGACGTCACAGGCATTGAGGTCACCCAGCAAGGACATTCGGCGGTTGTGATGCCGACGGTCGAGCGGCGGGTCGATCTGCGCAACCAAGACTATTACTGGATCTATATGCACAAGGAAAACGACAATCCCAAACCGGACGAGGACATCGCGGCGCTGCGGCGTAACGCGGTCTCCGTCACCCCGCTCGGCGTCGACATAACCGACGCGGCGGGGATTAAGGCGCTGGGCAAAGTGTTCGGCTAGGCGCGGGATAGCCGGCCCGCTGCGATCATTGGCAACCTTGCGGCAAGGTTGCGGCGGAACAATACTTGCCGCACTCTACCGGCAATTCGACGCGGTCAACGCGCGTAATGTTTTCTGGGCTTCGGAGGCTCGAATGCTCAAAGGGCGTATGATGGATATGCCGATGATGATTTCCAGCATCATCGACTATGCGGCGGATGTCAGAACCGACAACGTGGTGGTGTCCAATCGGGTAGAGGGGGATATCCACCGCTATACCTATGGCCAGGCGCGGGCGCGGGCCGCCCAGATGGCGCATGCGCTCAAAGAGCTCGGCGTCAAGGAGGGTGAGCGGGTCGCGACCATGGCCTGGAACGGCTATCGGCATTTTGAGCTTTATTTCGCGATTTCCGGGATCGGCGCGGTCTGTCACACCATTAACCCGCGGTTGTTCGCCGATCAGATCGTCTATGTGACCAATCACGCTGAAGACAAGATCCTGTTCCTCGATACCAGCTTTATCCCGATCATCACGCCGCTGGTGAGCCAGCTTCCGGCCGATATGCGGTTTGTGCTGATGTGTGACCGGGACGCGATGCCGGACTGCGAGTTGCCTAACCCAATTTGCTATGAGGATCTGATATCCGGCCAGCCCGATCATATCGTCTGGCCGGTCTTTGACGAGCGCGCCGCCTCAAGCCTTTGCTATACCTCCGGGACCACGGGAAACCCCAAGGGCGTGCTTTATTCGCATCGCTCCACCTACATGCATTCGATGGGTATGCTGACGCTGGCCGGAAGCGCCGGGGTGACCGAGGGCGCGACGGTGTTGCCGGTGGTGCCGCTTTTTCACGCCAATGCCTGGGGCACCCCTTACGTGGCCCCGTTGGTCGGCGCCAATCTGGTGTTTCCCGGCGGCAAGCTGGACGGCCCGAGCGTCTTTGATCTGATGGACCAGGAGAAGGTCTCCTCGGCCTGGGGCGTGCCGACGGTCTGGCTTGGCGTGCTGGCGGAAATGCGCAAGCGGGGCCGCAAGCCCGAGGGCTTCGAATGCGTGCTGTCCGGCGGCTCGGCGGTGGCCCGCTCGATGATCGAGGAATTTCAGAACGATTACGGCGTCACCGTGGTTCACGGCTGGGGCATGACCGAGATGAGCCCGATTGGCTCGACCACCATCTTTGGGTCGACGCAAAAAGCGCTGCCGAAGGACAAGCAGGTAGACCTGAAGATCCTGCAGGGCCGGCGCATGTTCACCGTCGATATCCGCATTGTCGACGAGGATGGAGACCCGCTGCCGCAAGACGGCGAGGCGTTTGGCGAACTTCAGGTGCGCGGCTCCGGGGTGATCGATGGTTATCATGAGGACGAGACGGCCAGCCAGGCGGCGATGACCGCCGATGGGTGGCTCAAAACCGGCGACGTCGCCAAGATCGATCCCGAGGGCTTTATCCAATTGGTCGACCGGACCAAGGACGTCATCAAGTCGGGCGGCGAGTGGATCAGCTCGATCGACCTGGAGAACGCGGCGCTTGGCCACCCGGCGATCGCCGAATGCGCGGTGATCGCCATGCCGCATCCCAAATGGGCCGAACGACCGATGCTGGTCGCCACCCTGGTCGAAGGTCAGACCGTGACCGCCTCCCAGATCAACGAATTCCTCGCCGATAAGGTCGCCAAATGGTGGCTGCCCGACGACGTTATCTTCGTCGATACCTTGCCGCACACGGCGACCGGCAAGCTCTCCAAGATGACCCTGCGGGAACGGTTTAAGGATCACGTGCTGCCGACAGTCGGGCAGTAGGGGCGGTGGGAGAATTGTCCAGTAACTTGGAGATTTAGATGGGGCTTCCCCTTAGTTTGGCGCCACTTCTCGGCAAGGCTATATCCGGCGCCGACGCGCGAAAGTCCTGCCTGTTTCTCGGGGATCAACAGATTTCCGCAACTGAGGCGGAGGTTCGGGCCGCCTATGGTTCTATTATCCCCGAAACACCGCCGCATGCTTTCGAAGAAGGCTTTAAGTTGTCGCTGACGCCGCGATATCGTGATCAGAAAATGGTCTCCTGTGTCTATTTCGCCAATCTGATCGGCTTCGAGGTGGCGGACGTGGTGGATATCGACGAGCGGGGCTTTGTGAACATCCGGCACGACTTGAATGAGCCGGGTTTGGAGACCGCGGCTGGTCACCGTTATGACGTCATTTTTGATGGCGGCACGCTTGAGCATATTTTCTCAACCGCCGGCGCGCTACGCAACATCGGCGAGTGCACAAACGTCGGCGGCGTGGTTATCCATTTGATCCCGATGAATAATTTTATCAATCACGGATTCTATCAAATCAGCCCGACATTATTCTTTGACTATTATGGCTGGAACAAATGGGAAGTGCTGATGGCGTTCTCTCTGACCGCGGTCGATAACCAGCTTCACGTCTACAAGGCCAACGCGCGGGAGTTCGCCGGCGCCGCGCTGGAGTTCGCGGATAAACCGCATTCGGTGTTCTTCGCGGTGCGTCGCACGGCGCAATCATCGATTGGCGTTGTCCCGACCCAAGGCATGTACGCCACGCGCATGGCGCTTCCCAAAGAATATGTCCGCCTGAGATAGCACCCGCAGCCCAAGGCTTCTCCGAGCCGCCAAAGAAGAGGTGAGCCAATGCATCCTGATATCCAAGCCGCCCTCGACACGGTATTCGCCTCGGATACTGAACTCTATCAGGACCGCGGCTTTCAACGCCGTATCGGTTGGGGCAAGAAGCCGGCGCTGATCAATATCGACCTGGCCAATGCCTGGACGCGCGAGGGCAACGCCTTCACCTGTGAGGGTATGGACACGATTCTGCCGGCGACCCAGGAAGTCTTGGCGGCGTTCCGGGCCCGAGGCCTGCCGATCGTATTCACCACCACCGCCTATGACATCGTCGAGGGTGAGCACACCGATATGGGGCTTTGGGGCAAGAAGATCCCGGCCGAGGTGCTGCGCGTTGGCTCCGAGGCGGTCGAGATCGACTCCCGGTTGGAGCGCCGCGATGACGAGCTGCTGATCGTTAAAAAACAGGCCAGCGCGTTTCGCGGCACCAACCTGAACAGCTATCTCAATGCCTGCGGCGTCGACACCATCGTCGTCACCGGCACCACCGCCAGCGCCTGTGTGCGGGCCACGGTCGAGGACGCCATTGCCGACGGTTTTCGCCCGATCGTGGTGCGTGAATGCATCGGCGACCGGATCGCCGGGGCGGTGCAATGGAACCTCTACGATATCGACGCCAAGTTCGGTGATGTCGAACCGCTGCAAGCGGTGCTGGACCATCTCAGGTTAAACGAGGCGTAAGGGCGGGACGCCGGCAACGCGAGGGCAAGGCGGGCAATCCAGATCATCTGCGGTCGGATGGCTAGTTCCGAAAACTTGGATCCGTCTGGTCCATCAGCCGTTTGAACGCGGCGAATTCCAACGCGCCGGGCTCGCAGGCGCCATATCCGCTGGCGAAATCCTTGGCCCCTTTGGCCGAATACACCGCTGCCTGCCTTGAGGGATTGGTGAAACCCGCCGCGCCATTGGCCATCACCTGAGCCTGGCAGGCGCGGTCAAGGCGATACATCCACACAAAGGCTTCGGCGACGGTCTCGCCGACCGTCAACAGGCCGTGGTTGCGCAGGATCATCGCCTTGTTGTCCGGGCCGAGGCTTGCGGCGAGGCGATCGCGTTCGGAGATATTGTGGTCGCCGCTCGCGCCCTCGAAGTCGTGATAGGACAGACACTCGTGAAAGCCGAGCGCGAAGATATTGTGCTCGACCAAGCCCTCGGCCGCGGCCGCCACGGCCATTCCGGCGAGGCCATGGGTGTGGATCACGCAACGCGCGTCCTCGCGCTTCATGTGAATGGCGCTGTGGATCACATACCCC